>RPQK01000066.1 GCA_003819755.1 Acidobacteriota bacterium
CCAGGGAGCGCGGCTGAATTACGGGTATACCCAGGAAGAGATCATCGGGAAAGACTCCAGCATACTTCACGCGCCCGAAGACATCCTGTCCGGGGCCGTCGACCGGCTGCTCGCGGAGGCCCACGGGAAGGGGCTGGCGGAGAGCGAGTTCACGCGGGTTCGCAAAGACGGTTCCCGCTTCGTGGCCAGCGTTGTGGTCACGCGCCGCAACGACGCCTCCGGACGTCCGATCGGCTATCTGCTGATGAGTACGGACATCACCGAGAAGAAACTGGCCGAGGAAAAACTGCGGAACGCTTCACAGTATGCCCGGAGCCTGATCGAGGCGAGCCTTGACCCTTTGGTCACCATTTCCGCGGAAGGAAAGATCACCGACGTCAATGAGGCCACGATCAAGATCACCGGCATGACCCGGGACCAACTTATCGGCACCGATTTTTCGAACTACTTCACTGAGCCGGAGAAAGCCAGAGAGGGTTACCAACAGGTTTTCGAGAAGGGGTTCGTGACCGACTATCCCCTGACCATCCGGGACAAGGACGGCCGGCTCTTGGACGTACTGTATAACGCCTCGGTTTACCGGGATCTGGGCGGGAATGTATTGGGTGTCTTCGCCGCGGCGCGCGATGTCACCGCCCAGCGGCAAGCGGCGCAGTATGCGCGCAGCTTGATCGAGGCCAGTCTCGATCCGCTGGTCACCATCAGCCCCGAAGGAAAGATCACCGACGTCAACGAAGCGACGATCAAGGTGACAGGTATGCCGCGTGATCTCCTCATCGGCACGGATTTCTCAGACTACTTCACCGAGCCGGAAAATGCCCGCCAAGGCTATGAAAAGGTCTTCTCGAAAGGTTTCGTGACCGACTATCCGCTAACGATCCGCCATAAGGAGGGTCGGCTCACGTACGTGCTCTATAACGCCTCCGTCTATCGGGATGCCCGCGGCAATGTCCTCGGTGTTTTCGCAGCTGCGCGCGACGTAACCGCGCAAAAGGAAGCCGAGGCGAAAGTTGCCGAGCAGAGGGCGCGGGAAGAACAACGTGCCCGTGAGCTCGAACGGCTGGCGGAACTGGAACGCTTCCAGAGACTGACCGTCGGGCGCGAGCTTAAGATGATCGAGTTGAAAAAAGAAATTGCGGAACTAAAGGCCGAGGTCGATCTTCTCCGCAGCCCCAAACCGCTGGGAAGGACGGAACCGTGAGTGCCTCCTCCAAGCGGCTGACCGGGTCGGTGTTGCCTGAAGTCGACGCCGGGGACTTCGCCGAAGAGAAGGCACGGCTCGAAGAGACCAAGCGCGCTGTCTTCAATATCCTCGAGGATTCTGCCCGGGAAAAAGAGCGACTGGAAGAGACCCATCGTGCCCTCCTCAATATCCTCGAGGATTCTGCTGAGGAAAAAGCGATGGCCGAGGCGACCCAACGGGCAATGCTCAACTTGCTGGAGGACTTCGACGTCGAACGGTCAAAGGCGGAGGCGGCCAATCGCGAACTACGCGCCTCGTTCGAATCTCTGCGGCTGGCCAACGAGGCGACCGAGGCGGCCAATCGCGAGATCGAGGCTTTCAGCTACTCCGTGTCCCATGACCTGCGCACACCGTTGCGCGGCGTTGCCGGTTTCAGCCAGTTGCTGCTCGCGGACTATTCGGAGAAGCTCGATGATGAGGGGCAGGATTACCTCAGGCGGATTGCGGCGGCAGCCGAACGCATGGGCGGGTTAATCGACGACCTGCTCAAACTGGCCCGGTTGTCGCGCGCAGCCATGGAACGCGGTCGGGTGAACCTGACGGCAATTGTCGAAAAGATCCTGGAGCGACTTCGCCTCGCGCACTCTGACAGGACGGTTGAGACTATAGTAGCCCCAGGCGTGACCGTCTTTGGCGACGAGCGCCTGCTGACTATTGTGCTCGAGAACCTCCTGGAAAATGCCTGGAAATTCACCCAGAACCGGGAGGCGGCCACAATCGAATTCGGAGCCAAACCGGGCTCCGAGGAGATCGCCTGCTTTGTCAGAGACAACGGCGCCGGCTTTGACATGACCTATGCGGGCAAACTGTTCCAGCCTTTTCAGCGCCTGCACAAGCTCGACGAATTTCCTGGGACCGGGATCGGACTTGCCACTGTCAAACGGATCATCGAACGCCACGGCGGGCGCGTCTGGATTGAAGGAGCGATGGATCATGGAACGACAGCGCACTTTGCCATACCCCGGTCGACCGAGGAGGAAAAATGAAATCCAAGTTGATTCTGCTCGTCGAAGACAATCCCGATGACGTAAAGCTGACGCTGAAGGCGTTTGAGCGCAGCCGGCTTGCCAACGAGGTGGAGGTCGCCTCGGACGGCGTTGAGGCGATCGATTTTTTGTTCGGCACCGGGAAACACGCCAGTCGGGACTTGAGCATCATGCCGGAGTTGGTTCTCCTCGACCTGAAGATGCCGAGGATGGACGGGCTGGAAGTCCTGAGGCGCATCCGCTCCGACGAGAGGACCAAGATGCTGCCGGTCGTCGTGCTCACCTCCTCGCTTGAGGACAAAGACCGGGTTGAAAGCTACCGGCTCGGCACGAACAGTTATGTCCGCAAGCCGGTTGACTTCCACCAGTTCGTCGATGCTGTACTGCAATTAGGCCTCTATTGGATGGTGCTCAATGAAACAGCCTGAGCAGCACCGCGCTGCCACTGGCCCGCTCCGCCTCCTTCTCGTTGAAGATTCGGCCGACGATGCCGTGCTTCTGGTCCAGACTTTGCGGCGGGCCGGCTACGAGGTCACCGATCGGCGGGTGGACACTCCGGAGGAGATGCGCACCGAGCTCGAACAGGGGCCGTGGGACTTAGTGCTGGCCGACTATTTCATGCCCCGCTTCAGCGGTTTGGCCGCGTTGGAGATTCTTCGCGAAAAGGGCCTCGATCTGCCGTTTATCATCGTGTCAGGACGGGTTGGAGAAGATGCCGCCGTAGAAGCCATGAAGGCCGGCGCCCATGACTACGTCATGAAGGACCACCTCAAGCGGCTCGTCCCGGCGGTGGAGCGCGAACTGCGCGAGGCGCAAGTGCGGCGTGATCGGAACCTCGAACGCCGGCGCGCCGAGGAGGCGCTAAAAGCCGAACGCCGGCGGTTCCACGACGTGTTGGAGTTGTTGCCAGCCGGAGTAATGCTGGTGGCGCCGGATTACTCCGTGCTATTTGCCAACCGCTTCTTTCGTGAGCGCTTCGGAGAATTGAACGGAAAGCGCTGCTTCGAATCCCTCTTCAACCGTGACCGCCCGTGCGACGAGTGCGAAACGGGTCGAGTCCAGAGGGCCCCGACGCCAATGGAGTGGAAGGCGACGGGCGCAGACGGCTGCACTTACCACTTCTTCCACTTCCCGTTCACCGACTCCGATGGAGCCACCCTTACGCTGTCTATGGGCGTCGATATCACGGAACGGGAGCTGGCTGAAGCGGAGCTCCGCCGCCACCGGGAGCATTTGGAGGAACTGGTCAAGCAACGCACGGAGGAGCTCGAAGCCCGAAACACCCGCCTTGCCAACGAGATCGCGGATCGCGAGCACGCAGAAGAAGCTCTCCGTGACCGTGAAAATCAGCTTCGCGCTTTGAATGAGACCCTGGAGCACCGCGTGACTGAGCGTACCGCGGAAGTGGAGAGTCAGGCCGAACAGCTCCGGGCCTTGGCAGTTGATCTTAGCCGTGCCGAACAGCAGGAACGAAAACGGCTTGCGCAGGTCCTTCACGATCATATCCAGCAGTTGCTGGTGGCGGCCCGACTGCACACCGAAGCTCTGAAGTCGGAAGTCGCAGACGGACGCGCGGTTCGCCTCGCGCAGTCAATCCAGTCGATTCTCACCGAAGCCATTGAAGCCTCCCGTACATTGGCAGTCGAGCTGAGCCCGCCGGTGCTTCACCAAGCGGGTTTAATTGCCGGGCTCGAGTGGCTTGCCGACCGTCTTCTGGAGCAGAGCCGCTTCCGAGTCGAGGTACAATTCGACAATGGTCCCGAACCAGCCGCTGAGGAGGTCCGCCTGCTGCTGTTTGAGTGCGTGCGGGAATTACTGCTCAACGCGATTAAGCACTCCGGCCAGTCGCAAGCCGCAGTGACGGTTGGACACACGCAGGATAAAAGAATCAAGATCACCGTGGCCGACGCCGGTGAAGGTTTTGACCCATCCCTGCTCAACGCCCGAAGCAGAAAGACCACCACTTTTGGCCTCTTCAGCATTCAACAACGGCTCACCCATCTGGGTGGCTCGATGCAGATCGAAACGACGCCTGGGCGGGGTGTCCTCGTGACCCTCTCGGCCCCGCTCGGCGGGTAGTAATCGGGACACGCTCGCCAATATGCTCTTCGGCCCCGCAGCGCCTGGTGCGGCAGGGTGGATCCGAAGTCACTCTGCGCATTTCTTACCGGGCAGCTCTTACGATGCCAGTGCAGCGAGCTTCCGAGAAGCAGCCGAAAAAAATCGCTCAGGGAACTCAGGTTGTGATGGTGTCAGCCTTTCGAACCTTGTCCCACGGAACAACGCCCGCGGAGTCGGCCCACTGCTGCCAGCGCGCGGCCAAATGCCTCGCTCTCTCCTGGTGAACGGAGGCCAGATTCTTGGTCTCGGTGCGGTCCGCCTTCAGATCATACAGCTCCCAAGGCTGACCATACCTGGCCACGAGCTTCCAATCGCCGTCCCGAATAGCGCGGTTCCCCTCATGTTCCCAGAACAGAGGGACCTTTCTGTCGATCGGCTTTCCTTGGAGAGCAGGCAGCAGGCTCTTGCCTTCAAGGGGAAGAAGATCGGGATTCGGCAGGTAACCCGCCCCGCAGGCAGCAAGAATCGTGGGCAAAATATCGATGACGTGGCCCGGCTGGTGTTCCAGTTCTCCGAGACCTCGGATATGACCCGGCCAGGAAGCGATCAGCGGCGCGGCGATCCCGCCCTCGTGAGTATGATGCTTGAAACGCCGGAAGGGCGTGTTGGAGGCGTTGGCCCAGCTCAAGCCGTAACTGGAGTAGGAGTCCGGGCTCCCGATCTCGGCTCCAGGCGCGCCTCGATCAAAGCCACGCCTGCCGACCTCTGCGCACCCTCCGTTGTCACTCAAAAACAGCACCAGAGTATTCCGATCCAGACCGCTCTGCTTCAAGAAGTGAAGAACCTTGCCGATCCCGCGGTCCATCGCCTCGATCTGGGCGCTGTACACCGCCATGCGCAGATCCATCTGGTCCTTCTGGTCCTCCTCGGTCCACGAGATGGATTCTGCATCTCGCTCAGACAAAGTCCAGCAGGATCGGATCAGTCCCGCTTTCACCATGCGAGCGTATCTTTGACGCCGGATCTCGTCCCATCCGCAGGCGTAGCGGCCGCGGTACTTCTGAATTTCGGCAGGCAGGGCGTGCAGAGGCCAGTGGGGTGCAGTATAGGCGAGGTACAGGAAAAATGGCTGCCTGGCGGCTGTGCCTGTCTCCTGGATGAACCTCACCGCATATTCGGTGAAAGCGTCCGTAACGTACCAGGTGCTTGGAGGCTGTATCTCGTCGTTGTCCAGAACCAGCTTTCGGCCTGGATTGAGCCGGAAATAATGCCCCGGGGCCGTGGGACTTCCGTAGAACCGGTCAAAGCCGCGCTGGAGCGGCCAACCGGACTTTTCAGTGCCTACGTGCCATTTGCCAACGGCGAGCGTGCGATAGCCGCAGGGCTTGAGCGCCTCGGCGATCGTCACACATCGGCGGTTGAGGAAGCCGCGATAGCCCGCTAATCCGCGATCTTCCACCATGTGCCCGACGCCGGCCTGGTGAGGGTAAACACCCGTCAGCAGGCTTGCCCGGGTGGGACAGCAGCGGCCCGTATTGTAGAACTGGGTGAAACGGACACCGTTCTCGGCCAGTCTGTCCAAATTGGGTGTGTCGATCTCGCCCCCGTAGCAGCCGATGTCTGAGAATCCCATGTCATCAGCCATGATCAGCACGACGTTCGGCTTGGCGGCGCTGGCGACGAACTCGGATAGAAAGGGAAAGCCGGCCGGGTGAAGCAAACAGCCAGCCAAACCGGCCGAAGACGATCGAAGGAAAGATCTGCGATTCATGAAGCGCTCCTGAGTCTGAGGCTTCGAGGATACGGCAGGGCTGCTTTCGTTACCAGAGATAACTGAATGTCGTAGAAGTCAGAAGTCAGAAGTCGGAAGTTACAGCTAGAAGTCAGAAGTCAGAAGTCAGAAGTCAGAATGGGAAGGAAGACCTGACGCGCCCGTCTCTCATTCTGACTCCTGACTCCTGACTTCTAGCTTCCTTCTCATTCTGACTCCTGACTCCTGACTTCTGACTTCTGACTTCTAGCTTCCTTCCCATTCTCACTTCTGACTCCTGACTTCTGACTTCTGACTTCTGACTTCTGACTTCTGACTTCTAACCTTCTGACTTCTAACCTTCTGACTTCTGACTTCTAACCTTCTGACTTCTGACTTCTGCTTTACCAACAATTTTCCTTCGTAGATTTTCCCAATTCTCCGTTATAGCTAACGGAGGATTGCGTGCGTCGAATCATTGAGGCCCTTCGTCGCTTCAGCCTTCTGAACCCGTGTGCCGTGCTCGCGCTCCTGTTCTGCCTGGTTTGCACTCTCTACGTTCCCACAGGGCGGCCCGGGACTCCGATCGTACTCGATGCAACGAGCGAGGTCGTCGGCTGGATCTCGGGACCCGTCCAGGAGGCTGGCGATTTCGATTATCTGGAAGTGACGCCTCTGGTCGTGAGCCAGGGAGGCCGGAAGTTCTCCGATTACCCCGGGCGGATTGCCGTGTATGTCCGAAGGAGCGCTTCCGCAGCACCATCCGGCCTCCGCTACGCCGACCTCATCCGTTTTGAATCGTTCCTGGAATCCCCACCGCACTACGAAACGCCGGGGGTCCTGGATTACCGCGAGTACCTGTGGCAACAGGGACTGCTGCATGTCGCCCGGCTGAAGTCGGGCCTGCAGATCCATCCCTTGGGGGTTTACTCCCCCCGGCATTGGCTTTGTCCCCTTTTTGACTATGCCGAACTCTTCGAGCGGCACTGCCGCCGGGAGCTCACTCCCCAGCAGGTTCAGTTCCTCCTGAGTCTGTTTCTGGGCCGCTCGAAGGCGCTTCAGGAAATCGACACTGAAGCGCTCAAAAAGCTCGGCATCCTTCACATCTTCGTCGTCTCAGGGTCTCATGTATCCCTGCTGCTCGTGTGCCTCCACTTCCTGTTTCGCTGGTCCGGTGTTGCGGGCAAAGCGGTGACGCTGGCCGGAGTGTGGTCCTACATCCTGATCGTCGGTGCTTCCCCCCCGGTTCTCCGCTCTGGGATCATGGCGACTCTTCTTTACCTCATGATCAGCTCCGGCCTGGGGCGACAGTTCCTTAACGGACTGGGCTTTTCCGCCTTGCTTCTCCTCGCCTGGTTCCCGCCTTCCTTGAGCAGCTCCAGTTTTCAGCTGTCCTACCTGTCTTTGTGCGCCATCGGGCTTTTCGTCTTGCCCTGCCAGCGGCCCGTCCGAATCATCGCAGGAGGGGCGGGTACTGCTTTTTCACCCTGCCTCAGTGTGCTTCGCACCCCCGAATTCCGAGCCCACCGCCTGATCCGCTATGCCTTCGAGTCGCGTCTGAACTTCCTGCCTCAAGCCGTTACAGTCCCCATCTCGCGAACCATTGGTTGGCTGGCGCTGTACCTGGCCGACATCACTCTGTGCAGCTTGTTTGTACCCGTGCTGCTGTTACCGGTCTGCCTGTTTTATTCGAATTTGTGGGTCTGGAGCCAGGCTTTTTCGAACGTCGTCATGGTGCCGCTTTTTGCGATCGCCATGCCCCTTTGTCTACTCCTGTTCCTCACGTTCTGGCTTCCGGGTTCTGGCGTCCTGACCTGGGCCGCCGGCGCTTATGGCCAGTTCTTGCTTGACCTGGTTGGTCGGCTCTCCCATTGGGTCTGGATAGACTACGTGCCGCAGCCCTCGGCCCTCGAGATCGCCTGCTATCTGCTGGTCTTTTCGGCCGCCTTCCTCGCAGCGATAGGACGTTGGAGGCTGCTGGCTTTTCTCACTCCCCTGGTGTTGTTCCTTATCTTGAGGCTGCATTCGGCATCCCAGCCGGCCGGTCGGCTGACGATGACGCTGTTGGATGTCGGGCAATCCGAATGCCTTCATCTCCGGTATCCCGACGGCCGGGATGCCTTGATCGACACAGGAGGATCACTCCTCGGCGGCGGGACAAGCGGCGATTTCATAGGACAGCGGGTCGTGTCGCGTTACCTTTGGCACGAACGTTGCCGCCGCCTCGATTTTGTGCTGCTCACGCATTCCCACGCGGATCATGTGGGCGGCTATCGGTTTGTCGCCTCCGCGTTCCCCATATCGCGGCTCTATTTCGGAGTCTGGGAAGAAACGTACCGAGGGCAACGAAGCCGGCAGTTGAGGGCAGGCGACAGGTTTCAGTTGGCCGGAGTCGAGCACCACGTTCTGTACCCGGGACCGCACCCTGAGACCCTCAGCAAGGGCAACAACCAGTCGCTGGTCCTGCTCCTTCGCTATCGAGACTTCGCGATGCTGCTGACCGGAGACATCGAACAAGACGTGGAAGAACAACTCTCCGCGGCCGTTCCTCGGGTTACAGTCCTGAAGCTCGCCCATCATGGCGGTCGGCACAGCAATTCCCGGGAATGGCTCCGAGTTACGGATCCAAGACTTGCATTGATCTCGGCTGGGCGCAAGAACCCGTTCGGTCACCCTTCACCTCAAACGTTGGCACGCTTATCTGAGCTGGGCATCGAGCGGCTGTGCACCTGCGAGCTCGGCACGATCCGAATTGAGACGGATGGGAAGAAGTGGTGGGCCAGTCACTACTCGAGCGCGTTGAAACGGTTCGAGCCGGTACAGTGAAAAGGGGATTATCCACGAATACACGAATTTCACGAATTGGACTATCCGCTGGTTCATCGATAGACCAATTCGTGAAATTCGTGTAATTCGTGGACTGGACAATCCCCCTTGCACTCACTGCAACAGCGTGAACTCCGGCAAACCGTATTCGGCCAGAAGCTTCCTCTGCAGGTAACGCTTTCTCAGCCGGTCGTACATTTCCTTGGACAGGTGCTTCTTATAGATCTTCGTCTCATCTTTCACTTCTGCCTTGATCTCGCTCAACCGGGCGGGCGCAACCTGCGTCTCGAAACTGTCTGTCAGGACCGACTGGATGTCCAACAGTTCTCTTTCCAGCTCTCCCGGATCGATGTCAGGCCTACCCGTCACTTCGGCGCGCAGTTCAGAAAGGCGGGCCAGAACCCGCGCAACGCCCGCCTGCTCGCTGTCTTGAAGACGGGCAATAAGTCGGTCGAGATGATCACGAACTTCGGTAGCCCCCTGTTCCGACGACTCCGACGAACCCGGGCTTTCCCCTTCCTCTGGTCGCGCTCCCAGCATGGCCTCGCGATATTCCTGAAAAGCCTCCATGACGGCCGGATGGCAATAGAAAAGGGTTGTAGGCGGTTTTTTGTGGCGCTTGAGAGCGGTTTCGAAGCTCCGGTCAATGCCCCTGAGGGCGATCTGCAGCGGAACTCCGTCCTGCTTCCAAACCTCGATCAGGCACCAGTCAAGCGGAGAGACAAGGAGGTTCTTGCCGCGTTTCCGAACGAAGTGCTCTTCGACTTCGGTGAAGTAGTTGAAGTAGTTCTTCACTCCCGAAACCGCTCGTAAAAAAGACGAAGCCCGTGAAGGGTCAGGTGCTCCTCGATGCGGTCAATGCCTTCGGCCCGGGGAGCTATCCGCAGGGCCAAGCCCCCGGTGGCGATAACGGTGGCCGGTCCGAGCTCCTCTTTCATTCGGCGCAAAACACCTTCGACGAGAGAGACGTAGCCGTAGAAGATCCCGGACTGCATGGACGTCACGGTGCAATCGCCTATCACCCGGGCGGGCTCCTTGATCTCGATGCGCGGGAGTTTGGCCGCCCTTGAAAACAACGCATCGGCCGAGATCCCGACCCCCGGCGCGATGACCCCGCCCAAATACTCTCCTCGGCCCGATATGGCGTCAAAGGTTGTCGCCGTTCCAAAGTCGACGACAATAGACGGCCCGCCGACAAGGTCGAACGCCGCTAGCGCGTTCACGATACGATCCGCCCCGACGTCACTCGGCGGGCTATATAGCACCGGAATGATCTTCTGGTCGGCCGGCTCTACGAAAAGCGCTTCCCGGCCGAGGTATTTCCGCGCCAATCTCATGATGTGTTCGTTTAGAGGAGGGGCCACCCGAGAGACGATGACGCTCTCCACCTGCTGAAGTGACAACCCCTGAAGGGTGAAAAGGTTGTTAAACAACACTCCGTATTCATCGACCGTCCGGTCTCTACACGTGCGCACTCGCCACGAATGGGCCAGCGTCTTGTCCTGAAAAACGCCAAGAACGATGTTCGAGTTGCCGATGTCGATGACGAGAAGCATAAGTGCGTTCCTTCAGAAACTGACAAGACTGACAAACTGACAGGACTGACAAACTGACAGACTGACAAACTGACAAGACTAACAAACTGACAAACTGACAAACTAACAAACTGACAAACTAACAAAGTGACAAGCTGACAAGCTGACAGACTGACAAGCTGACAGAGTGACAGACTGACCGACCGCAGGACTGAGTCACGGAGCTACTCGACGGATTGGGGGGCAAAAGCCATGAGAACCTCACTTCGAATCTACCAGTCTGTCAGTTTGTCAGTCCTGTCAGTTTGTCAGTTTGTCAGTTTGTCAGTCTGTCAGTCTGTCAGTCCTGTCAGTTTGTCACTCCTGTCAGTTTGTCAGTGCTTAAAATGCCTGATGCCCGTGAACACCATCGCCATGCCGTGCTCGTTGGCGGCTTGAATGACCTCGTCGTCCCGCAACGACCCGCCGGGCTCGATGACGGCCCTGATACCCGACTTAGCCGCTTCATCGATCCCGTCGCGGAAGGGGAAGAACGCATCACTGGCCATAACCGCCCCAGCTAGCGGGACCCTGGCTTTCTGGACAGCGATCCGGGCCGAATCGACCCGGCTCATCTGCCCGGCGCCCACTCCAACGGTCCGCTTGTCCTTTACGTAGATGATGGCATTCGATTTGACGTGCTTGGCGATGTTCCAGGCAAAAAGCAGGTCCGTGATTTCGGCGGGCGTCGGCGCTCGGTCGGTCACGACCTTGAGGTCCTTCTCGTTCAGGTAGTGGAGGTCCTGGTCCTGAACCAGGAACCCGCCCGCGATCTTCTTGAAATCGAAATCGGCCGACCCCAGTTGGCTGGCTGATGCTTCCATTAACCGGAGGTTCTTCTTCGATGCGAAGATCTCGAGGGCTGCGGCTTCATACCCGGGCGCGATTATGGCCTCGACGAACAACGAGCTCATCTTCTCGGCGGTCTGCGCATCAACCACCCGGTTAAAGCCGATCACTGAGCCGAAGGCGGAAACCGGATCACATTCATATGCCCGTTCATAGGCGTCCGCAAGAGTTGCCCCGACGGCTGAGCCGCACGCATTTGTGTGTTTGATGATGGCGCAGAAAGGATCGGCAAATTCAGCCGCGAGACCGCTTGCCGCCTGCAAATCGATATAGTTGTTAAACGAGAGTTCCTTACCCTGGAGTTGTTTGGCGGCGACCAACCCCGCCGGTTGACCCACCGCATAGAGCGCAGCCCGCTGATGCGGGTTCTCCCCGTATCTCAGGTCTTGCCGCTTGGTCAGGTGGAGCGACATTGCCTTTGGCAGCTCTTGGGGGCCTTCCTTGGCGCCCGACTCCTGTTGCCTGAGGTAAGCCGCTATCGCGCTGTCATAGGAACTGGTATGTTCGAACGCTTTTCGAGACAGTCGGAAGCGTTCCTCCGGCGAAGTCTGGCACCCGTTGACCTTCATCTGGGCGATCACCTTGGCGTAGTCGGCCGGGTCGACCACTACCGTCACATACCGAGAGTTCTTGGCTGCCGCACGGATCATGCTGGGACCGCCGATATCGATCTGCTCGATCGCTTCAGGAAGCGTGACTCCCTCCCGCTGAATCGTCTGCACGAAGGGATAAAGGTTAACGACGACGAGGCCGATCGGGGAGATGCCGTGTTCCTGCAGGACGCGCTGATGGGCTGGGTCATCGTGCAACGCGAGAATTCCGCCGTGGATCTTAGGATGAAGCGTTTTGACTCTCCCGCCCAGGATTTCCGGGAAACCGGTGTAGTCGGATACCTTCTCCACCTTGATCCCCTCCTGCAGCAGGAGCTTGGCAGTACCACCGGTCGAGAGGATCCGAACACCCAGACCCACGAGTTCCCGGCAGAAATCGACGACCCCTTCCTTGTTCGACACACTGACGAGCGCGGTTTGGATCACCATAAGAACGTTCTCCCTTCGAAAGAAGCCCTTATGTTAGCAAAGGCTGGGGACAACGGAAACCGGAGTCGACCAGCGAGAGCCGGCCGCCAAAGCCTCACGGCGTGACGGGATACCCGGACTGTCCCATGACCGAAGAAACACGAAACAAAGCGAAGGCGAAAACGACTGGTATGAAGACACTTTCCGGTTCACCGTCTTTCGACTCTGCTTCTCTTCGCCTTTCTGGTCCAGATCATTGGCGTCTGTGACAGCCGTCACCTATTGATCATTCTGTATAGTACCGTGAAAAAAGGACTTGACTTGGATGACAAGTCCGTTTCTAATAGCGTCGGTTTCGGGGGGTATTTCTGAGGTTTGCCCACGGTAGTCTCATTCTCGTTGGATCCACCCTAAAATAACGGGCCGTAGAGTGTGAGCGTGGGGGAGTTCAGTCTTTTGGGGGAGTGAAGATGCGAACGACGGGTAAGGTGAAGTGGTTCAACAACGCGAAAGGCTACGGTTTCATCCAGTACGAAGGCTCCGACCGAGACGTGTTCGTTCACTATTCGGCCATTCAGGAGGACGGTTACAGGACTCTGAAAGAAGGGCAGACCGTTGAATTCGAACTGAAAGAGGGACCCCGTGGCCCTCAGGCGGAGAACGTCACCAAGGTGGTCTGAGTCAAGAAAAACACTCTTGCCGGTCATCTGTTAGAGTCTTAACCGCCCAACGCCTCCTTGTGGGAGTTGCGCAGTTTGGATTCCCGCAGGTAGAAATTCTAAATCCTGAGCAGGTAGCAGGCGTTACCTTCTATAATGAACAGGTGTCTGCTACCTCTGAGATTCTGCGGCGAATCCCCTCTGTCGATCAACTTCTTCACAGGCCCTCGATTGAGGACCTGTCGGCGAAGTACACGCGCAAGCTCGTTGTAAGGGAGATTCAGGGTTACCTCACTCAACTCCGGCAACAGGTTTCTGAAGATCGAATCGACGCCGGCGGACTCGAAGCCCGCCTGGCGTCGGTCGAGCAGGCGGTCGCCGAGCGCCTGGCTCGTTGCCTCTCTCCCTCGCTCCGAAAGGTCATCAACGCCACCGGCGTCATCCTTCACACCAATGTCGGCAGGTCTCCCATCGCCCCGGCGGCCCTGGAGGCTGCACGGGATCTCGCTTGTTCCTACTCTAACCTGGAATATGACCTCGAAGCCGGAGAACGAGGGCACCGCGACCGGCACTTCGACGAGAGGATCAGACGGCTGCTGGACTGCGAGTCGGCTACGGTTGTCAACAACAACGCCGCGGCAGTCTTCCTCATATTGAATACTCTGGCGGCGGGGCGCAAAGCCCTGGTTTCCCGTGGAGAGCTGATCGAAATCGGCGGATCATTTCGCATCCCCGCCATCATGACGCAAAGCGGCGCCGTCCTCGGCGAAGTCGGGACGACAAACAAGACTCGGCTGGCAGACTATCAGGCCGCGATCGATGATCAGACGGCTCTCATTCTGCGGGTTCATCCGAGCAACTACAAGATCGTCGGATTCACCGAAAGGCCGGCGCTGAAGGATTTGGCCGATCTTGCCCGGCGGACCGGAATACCACTCGTCAAGGACGCCGGAAGCGGCTACCTGTTTCCCATCCCGCACGCCGCCATGCGCAACGAACCCTCGGTCGCGGAAGCTCTGCGCGCCGGCGCGGACCTCGTCTGCTTCAGCGGCGACAAATTGCTAGGGGGGCCTCAAGCCGGAATCATTGTGGGAAGACAGGAGCTGATCGCCCGGATCCGGCGCAATCCGCTGATGCGCATCTGCCGGGTCGACAAGATTACTTACGGCCTGCTCGACTGGACCCTGACCGAGTACGAGAAAGGCTCCTACCTGGAGACCCTCCCGGTCTATCGAATGCTCCTCGCCGGCAAGGAGGAGGTCGGGGCGAGGGCGGCCCATCTCGCCGAGCGACTCTCCGGGCTCGGCTATCGGACAGAACTGGGTGACGGTGTTTCCTTGATCGGCGGAGGTTCCGCACCCGGAGAGACGGTGCCGACGACTCTGCTGCTCGTCTCCTCAGCCGCGGATTCCGCCTCGCGGCTGGAGCGGCGGCTCCGTTTGTACCGATCCCCGATCCTGGCCCGCACCGAAAACGACCGTCTCGTGCTCGACCTGCGCACCGTTATCGCGGGCGAGGAAGACGAGATTTACGCCGCCCTTTCGGACCCTGAATGGGAGGGAGAACGGGAGAAAAATCTATCAGGTGCCGATCAAGGTTGACCTTGTCGACACGCACCCGCACCTGGTCGCCGATTCGGAAGACCCGGTGGTTGCTCTCTCCGATGAAACAGTGTCCCCTCTCGTTAAAGACATAGAAGTCGTCCCAGATCGTTTCGACCGGGACAAAGCCCTCCACGAAGTGGTCGATCAACTCAACGAAGAAGCCATTGTGCCTCATGCCGATAATGAAGCCTTCGTACTCCTCACCCAGCCGCTGGCTCATGAACCGGGCCATGATCCATTTCATAACGTCGCGCTCGGCCTCGACCGACTTCCGCTCCCGTTCGGAAGACTGCTCGGCAATGTCGTCAAGCCGTTCATACAGGGACTGTGCCTCGGGCGATTCGTGCCGGCCAGCCAGGAGGGTTTTGAGAATACGATGCACAATCAGGTCCGGATACCGCCGGATCGGCGACGTGAAGTGCGTGTAGGTATCCACCGCCAGTCCGAAGTGACCGCGGTTGATCTGAGAGTACCGCGCCTGCTTGAATGATCGGAGCATCAAGTAGGACAGAAACTGGCTCTCCTTCTGGCCGCTCAGCTTGTCGATCAGAGCCTGGAATGATTTGGCGCTGTACGTCCCCAGCCGCCGGGTTTCCAATGTGTATCCGAATCTCGCGGCGATTTCGCGGAATTCCTCGACTTTCAGCGCATCCGGCTCTTCATGGATGCGATAAACGAGCGGAACCTCCCGGCGCTCCAGGTACTCGGCGACCGTCTGATTGGCCAAGAGCATGAACTCTTCGATGATTCGGTGCGCCTGGTTGCGCTCTGACCGGACGATGTCCAGAACCTCCCCCTCAGAATACTCGATTTCCGCTTCGGGCAGATCCAGATCGATCGCTCCCGCCTGAACGCGCCGGTTGTGGAGGATCTCGCACAGTTCGAGCATCCACCGGAACCTCTCAAGCAGATCTTTGTAGCGTCGGGTAAGCTTACGGTCTTTGTCGATCAGGATTTGTTTGACCGCCGTGTATGTCATGCGCTCATTGCTGTTGATCACTGACTCGTAGAAATCGGCGTGCCGCACATTCCCCTTCCGATCAACCTCCATTTCCACCGTTACCGCCAGCCGGTCCACTCCGGGGTTCAAGCTGCAAAGACCGTTTGAGAGCCGGGGCGGGAGCATCGGGATGGCGCGGTCGGGGAAATACACGGAAGTGCCTCGGACGAACGCTTCGGTATCCAGCGGGGAGTCCTGAGTGACGTAATGCGACACGTCAGCGATGTGAACCTTCAGGTTGAAGGAGCCGTCGGGCAGTTGCTCGATGCTGACGGCATCGTCAAAGTCGCTTGCCGGTTCACCATCGATCGTGACCGTCGGCTCATCGCGCAGATCCCGGCGGTGGTCCAGGTCATCCGGACCAATTTCCGGGGCGCTCTCCGCCTGCCGGAGGGCACGTTCGGGGAATTCCAGGGGAATGCCATACGTATAACACACGATTTTGTACTGAATGTCGGGATCCCCCGGGTCTCCCAGTACCTCCACGACTTCACCAAGCGGCGTCTCGTGCTTTCCGGGCTGGACCAGAATGCCGGCGGCTACGACGCGACCATCGGGGAGATCTTCGGCCGTCTCATCCACGAGGCGAATCGTGTAGTGGTAACGAGGATCGAGCGGGGCCAGGTAAGGCTCATCCTGGTAGTGAAAAACCTTGCCCACGAGAACTTCCCGGGCGCGTGACAGGACCTTGACGATTTCGCCCTCGAGACTCGACCGGGTACGGCGGCCGCCCCGCTTCGCGTTGCCGTCAATCAGGCGGACGGCGACCTGGTCACCGTGGGTCGCATTACGCATCTTCTTGGGCGGGATAAACACGTCCCCCCCGGCGGTCGGATCATCAGGAATCACAAAGCCGTAACCATCCGGGTGGCAGGTGAGCCTCCCCGTAATCGTGTTAGATCCAGGTTTTGCCATTTGTATTCATTGTAGGGAGTTAGGGAGCGAGGGACCAAATGAGCGCGCTGCCCACTGACCGCTGCCCGCTGACCGCTGCCCGCCGATCGCTGCCCGCCGATCGCTGCCCGCTGGAGTGGCGCCGAATTCGCCGGGTGACTCGAGCGGCACTCAACCGGCCAGCCGTCAGAAGGTGCGAAAAAATCAAGCGTGTCGACGGGCTTTTATCGTGGCCGG
>RPQK01000067.1 GCA_003819755.1 Acidobacteriota bacterium
CCCCAGTGCAGGCGAGACGCCTGCGCTCCCAGGGGGCGCCCCCACTCTCGATTCTTATTTGAGCGCTTATGCCCTTTCAGGGTTGGAATCTCGCCATTTCCCGCACCCAGGGTAGGGGTAGGCCGCAAAAGACGCGGCCAACCCTGGGCTTTGTTACGCGACCCCATTCGGGGTCGAAAGCCGGCGGGCGGCCGACCCGAGAGGGCTTGCTGAAAAGGAGTGAGGGGCGGCCGATCATCCTCAGTCTCACGTGTGGGGCACAGAGCGCGCACAAGGGCCGGAGGGAACGACCTGAAGGACCGGAAGGACCTGAAGGACGGGGTGGAACCCCATCGTCCTTCAGGTCCTTCAGGTCCTTCAGGTCCTTCCCTCCGGCCCTTGTGCGCGCTCTGCGAACGCTATCGTCCCCCGGTCATCCCTTCGCCTTGGCCGCCACCTTCCGCAGGGTCGGCAGGATGTCGCCGATGTTGGCGGGAGCAGAACTCGGTGACCCCAGGCTGAAGTAGAGCTTTCTGAAGAGCGGGTAGAGCTGCTCGTAGACGGCAGACTGAGCCGGGTCGGGGGCGACTGTGCGGTAACTCGGGCAGAGTGCCTCCTGGGCTTCCTCGACCGTCCTGAAGGTTCCGGCACTTAGAAAAGCGAATATCGCGGAGCCGAGGCTGGTGACTTCCGACTGGGGGACCAGAACGGGCTTGTTGAGGATGTTCGCGTAGACCCGGTTGAGCACCTCGTTCTTCTGGGGGATGCCACCGCCGTTGATGACACGGTTGATCGGCACGCCGTGTTCGGCCATCCGCTCCAATATCACGCGAGTGTGGAAACCGGTCCCTTCGACCGAGGCAAACAGCTCGTCCTGAGCGGTGTGAGTCAGATTCCAGCCGAGAGTAACGCCTCCCAGTTCAGGATTCACAAGCACTGTACGGTCGCCGTTGTCCCAGGTCAGCCGCATCAAGCCGGTTTGGCCAGCCTGGTAGGGCTCGAGTCCCTTAGAGAGCTCGGCGACTGTCTTCCCGGCTCGCCTGGCAATCGCCTCGAAGATGTCTCCAGTGGCGGAGAGTCCGGCTTCGATACCGTAGTAGTCAGGATGGATGGATCCTTTGACTACCCCGCAAACGCCGGGGATAAGGTCGACCTGGCGAGCTATGGCCATGATGCACGTCGACGTTCCCACGACATTGACGACATCACCTTCGCGGACGCCGGCGCCTATCGCATCCCAATGAGCATCGAAGGCTCCTACGGGAACGGGGATACCGGCCTTCAGCCCGAGTTTCCCGGCCCATTCAGGTGTCAGATGACCAGCTGTGCAGTTGGAAGGCAGGTAGCGACCTCTTAATTTCTCACGAACGGAACCGAGGAGCGGATCGAGTCCAGCCAGAAAACCCTCTGGAGGTAACCCCCCGAGCGACTCGTTCCACATCCACTTGTGGCCCATCGCACAGACACTGCGCGGGAGTTGGTCGAGGTCGCCGATACCGCAGAGGACCGCCGCAACCATGTCGCAATGCTCGAGTGCTGTTGCCATCTGCCGGGATTTGTCCGGGTTGTGGCGCAGCCAATGAAGCAGCTTCGCAAAACCCCACTCAGAAGAGTAAACACCCCCGTACCACTTGATGGCCTCCAGTTTGCTGGCGTGGGCCGTGCGCGTGATCAGAGCTGCTTCCTCTTTAGCGCGGTGATCGCACCAGAGGTAGTAATCGTCGAGCGGCTGCAGGCGTGAGTCGACCGGAATGACACTCGAACCGGTGGTATCCAGAGCTATGGCAGCGACCGACTCGCCCGGCACCCCCGCCTGCTCGAGCGCTTTCCGGGTGGCCGAAATGAGCGCCTCCATGTGGTCCTGGTGGCGTTGCGTGGCGTAATCCGGGTCTTCTTTTTTGCGGAAGAGAGGATATTCTGCGGTGGACGAGCCAATGCGGCCCTTCTTGCTGTCGACGATAGAGACACGAACGCTCAGAGTCCCGAAGTCTACGCCTGCAACGATGGCCATGGTTCCCTCACGAAGCTGACGGCTGAGAGCTGACGCTGACGGCTGACGGCTGACGGCTGACAGCGGACGCTTAACCGATTTTGAAGTCAGCCTTCAGCTGTCAGGTTTTCTTACTGATGCCAGTACATGTCCCAGCCGAGATACTTGGTTGTCGCCTCGAAAACCGGGGCGGCCACTCCGGACATGTTGGCGGCTACATGATGTTCAAAGCCGTTTTCACAAATAAAGCGGAGCAGGTCCTGCATTGCCGGAATTTCAACCACGCCGTAACCACCGAAGGTCTCAAGGGGGTCGTCGGTGAAACGGCCCTGTCCAACATAGCCCGTAATCACCCCGTTAAAGTCGTCGGTCGAGAAGCGGGCAAAGCTCATCGGCCCGGTCTTGATCCGTCCCACGCACGTCCCGTACGTGTTCGCTTTCCCTACGCTGCCGGCGATGATTTCCTGAAAATCCATGCGGACGTCCTGGAAGAAATCCTTGGGCAGGTTGCTGCAGTGGAAACAAACCGCCTTGTTCGGGTCGTCCCCATAGTTGTTGTTCCAGTCGAGGAGTGCGCTTGGGGTGCCGGAGGCGAGTTGCAGAGCATACATCCCAATGGTCCCGCAGATATCTACTTCGCAGGCGCTGGGGATGAGATCGTTGCTCATCATGCTCATGACGGTGCAGGGAACCACTCCGAAATAGGTTTCCAGCGCCGTCCAGCACTGCACCGCGCTGATGTTTACCTCCGTCTCCTGCATCCACTGGGCGATGACGGCGCCGAGCTTCGCCATTTTCATCAGAGCGGCGTCGGGTACGCCCTGAGTCGGAACGTAAGCTCGGATCTCTTCCAGCTTCTGACGGGCGGCCGGATCGTCGTCTTTCATGCGGTCGATTCTCCCGATGATTTCCAGGAGGTCGACAGTCTCGACCGATATGCCATTGGATTCGAGCAGTTTTTCACTGTAGCGGACGGTGTTAAAGGCCGCCGGCCGAGCCCCGATCGCGCCGACTCGAAGGTGCTTCAGTCCGTTGGCCACCCGGCAGACAGCGGAAAAGGAATTCAGATCAGCCTTGAACCCGTCAGAGCTCGGGTGAACAGTGTGCTGAGCAGTCAGGGAATAAGGGATCCCGTACTGGGTCAGGTTATTGCAGGCCGACATCTTGCCGCAGAAGCTGTCCCGGCGGTACTTGATGTTCATCAGATCCGCCGTATCGGGGGTGGCCTGAATCAAGACAGGGACGTCTAGGTTGGCCAGGCGAAGGGTCTCGGCGATAGCCCGCTCATCGCCGAAATTCGGAAGCGTAACGATAACCCCGTCGATCTTGTCCTGGTGCGCTCGGAACAAGTCGGCGCACTTGCGAGCCTCTTCTCGAGTCTCGACTGCTCCGTACTTGGTGTCTTCCGTTCCGAGAACTACGGCCTTGATGCAGGCCTTCTCGAGCACTGCGATCATTTCTTCGCGTCCGGTCTTCGCCAGATGATCCGGGAAGAAGCCGCGATTCCCAACTATGATCCCCATCGTCATCAGTTCTTTCATTAGAAGCCTCCGCCGCTTGTGCTAGCAAAACTCTCGCAAATATTAACAAAAACAGGGTCCGAGTCTACAGGAAGCCCCCGCAGACGGTCAATGAAGCAAGCAGAAGTCAGGAGTCAGAAGTCAGAAGAAGGGACTAAGCATTTCTGCAGCCATCCCATTCTGACTCCTGACTGCTGACTTCTGCTTTTCAATCGCCAATCATCAATTCCCTTTGTGGTTCCAGAGGAACTCGATACATATCCCGCCGATGACGGTCGTGTCCGAGTAGGCAAAGCGGCCGGAGCCAGGTTTGCCTTCATCGCCCCAAGCCCCCGCCTGGACGATCGGGAACCCCTTCTGGGCCCAGTCGGCGGTGACCTTGTCCATGTCGTCAACGTCGAAAGCCAGGTGATGAAAGCCTTCGCCGTGGCGGGTCAGGTGCTCCTCGTAGACGGTAGGTCCCTTTAACGGGAGAATCCATTCATAGACGATCGCCCCGTGCCTCTGCCACCCGAGCTTCTGGTCGAATTGGCCGGGCTGGCCGCGGTGCTGCAGGTTTTTAAGCTCTCCATGAGTAACCGACATCTGTGGGAAGCCGAGTTTCTGCCAATAGCCGGCCGGCTTATCCAGGTCCTTCGAGACAAAGGCGTACTGAGAAAGCTTGAGGTTCGCAGGGCCGCGAGGGGACGAATCCGGGGCCATATCTCCGGGGTAATTAATCAGGCCGAGGATGTACTTTCCTTCGGCTTCCGTGTCGAAGTAGACGTACGTGATTTCGCCGCTGTCCGTCGGTATTGTCCCCTTTCCGAGGACCCCGACGCCGAGGCTTGCGAGGCGTTTAACCTCGTTTTCGAGCGCGGACAGCGTCGGCGTCCGGTGAGTCAATCCGATGATCCCCGGGCCTTTCCGCGCCAGAAAATCCGAGTACAGGCTCTTGCCGGAGATCGGCTGCAGCCACGTGACATTTACACTGCCGAGTCGTGCCACCGCGACCCGAGCTCTCCCGTCGACGGGTTGCCCACGGTACTGTTCATTGGTCAGGTCAACTTCACCGAACTCCTGCATGTCCTGAAAACCGAGTCCTCTCCAGCCATCCATGACCTTTGTCAGGTCATCCACAACCCATGTGACCCGGTCCACCCCTTTATAGAAGTCGGGCAATTGAGGGAAAACGGGCGATGATGCCATCAGAATCAGGAACAAGAACGATGCTCCTTTTCGCATACGAAAGACCTCCTGCTTGCTTCCGCAGATTCTGACACAAGCGCTGCGTCTGGTCGAGTGATCAGCAGCCAGTGCCGGGCCGCACTTATGGCATTATGGCGCCGGCACGCATCCTTGCCCCCCCGATTCCGCTCTAAGCTTCGCAACGCCAAGCCAGGCGGGGGAAACCGCCCACCCATTGGGTGAGCTAAAGCGTTTTATTTCGGTTGACGGGGCTTAGAGCGTTTTTAGGGGCCCCTCGCCTTGCTTGATTTTCCGAGCCGGGCTGGTCTATGCTCGCCGTTCTTGGTTTTTGCAGTCTATGAAGGCAGGATTGAATGACGAGCGATTTTCGCAGTAGCGGCGGGTGCCTTTCCCGGTTCATACGCCGAGATTTCTCTGTGATTGAATTTGAGCGTAGTGGCCTGAGGGAGTTCTATATCAGTTCATTTCCGGAGGACTCGGGCACTCCCCGGGAGGCGATATGGGAGCTGTACTCTCGGGTTAGTGAGATGCTCTCCAAGTTGGGGGCGGAAGTCGTCAGCGAGCGCTGCTACGGAGAGACGAGTCTGTTTCCCGAGGTGCGGGAGGCCCGGAGTCAGTCGTACAAACAGCACGGCCTGGAATACGAGGGGAGCCTGTCGTTTATCGGGGGGACTCCAACTGGGAAGCAGGCGCTGGCCGGAGTTCAGCTCTGGGCGATTGCGGCCGCCGACGGCCCGGCCGTGCGGACGATGAAAGTTGATGGCCAGGAGGTTGGGCGAAAGTTCTCGCATCGCGGTGTCGGGTACGCCTCCGTGGCCTCGGTCGAGCCTTCCGCCGAGGGGCACAAATCGTCGTCGCTCAAGGAACACGCTGCCTCGATGTTCCGCGAGGCCGCCCGGATTCTCAACTCGTACGGCCTTTCTTACCGAGATGTGGCCCGCACCTGGATCTATCTGCCGCAATTGCTCAGTTGGTATGACGATTTTAACCTCGCACGGCGCGAGGTCTACGGCGAGCTGGGACTCTGCGGCGGTTCCGGTCAGTTCTGGGTGCCCGCAAGTACTGGGATTCAAGGCTGCAGTCCCCGAGGCCGGGAGTGCATGATGGATCTGCTCGCGGTCTCCGGGCGACCCGATTCCGCGCCCCGCTTGGAGATGTTGAACAGTCCTCTCCAGTGTGAAGCCTATGACTACGGCTCGTGTTTCAGCCGGGCCGTCGAACTGAAGGACGAGTCCGTGAGCCGGATTTTCGTGTCCGGGACGGCGAGTATCGACCGGCAAGGGAACACGGTCTTCAAGGACGATCCCCGCGGCCAGATACGATTCACGCTCCAAGTCCTCAAGGAACTGATCGGGACTCGTTTCCACACGCTTGAAGATACCGCTCACTGTGTGGCCTTCCTTAAGAACTGCGAATACTCAGAGGCGTTCCGTGAGATTGCAGAAGAAGAGGGGCTGGATGCTAGAGTAGTGGTTCAGACAGTCGCCGATGTCTGTCGGAATGACCTTCTATTCGAGGTCGAAGCCCTGACGGTGAAGGCGGTATAGCCGAAGGCCGATTGCCGATTCGCGATTGACGATTGAAAAGCAGGATTCAGAAGTCAGGATTCAGAAGAAGGGACAAGCCCAGTCGTTCTGACTTCATTTCCATTCTGACTTCTGACTCCTGACTTCTGACTCCTGCTTTTCAATCGTCAATCGCGAATCGGCAATCGGCGATGCTCGAAAGGGGCGCCCGGGGCACGGTGACTGGAGGAGGATCCGTGCTCAGGAGAATCTGCCTTCTCACCGCAGTTGCCGCTGTTCCACTACTTGCTTACTTCTCCCTCCTTTCCGGCGAGGACGATCCGGCCAGCCTCAGAAATGTCGGTCGGGCGTACTACGAAGAGGAGAATTACGCGGAGGCCGCGAAGACCTTCGACAGAATCCTCTCGCTTGTTCCCGGTTCCGCGGTTGATCACATCAACCTCGGGGTCGTTCTCGTCCAGTTGGAGCAGTACGAAACCGCCAGGCAACATCTGGAGCAGGGCGAGAAACTGGGCCGATACCTTGCGGCCCACGCCGCCTACAACATAGCTCTCAGTTATAAGCGGCAGCGGGACATGGCGAAAGCGGCCGAGGCCTTCGAGCGGGTGCTCAAACTCGACCCCTCCGATCCCGATACCACCTACAACCTGGCCGTGGTCTACGAGGCACTTGGAAACCTGGACCGGGCGTTCGAGCTCGCCACCCGGGCCGTTGACTTGCTGTCCGATGAAATAGCTCCTCACTATCGCCGGATGATGATCGCGGTCAGGCAAGGTAAGACGGCTATTGCGACGCAGGAAAAGGAGGCTCTGACCAGACTGCGCGGGCAGGACGCGCGCAATCGGACGCCGGCGGAACTGGAGATGAGCCGTTACACTGAGATCGTCGAGCCGGAGCGGTCTTCGGTGCCTGAGGTTCGGGAGGCAAAGGCCTCCGGGGTCAAATTCACCGATGTTACAACCGAGGCGGGACTGACGACGGTGGACCGGGCGGCGGAGCCAATGCCTGCAAGTTTCTCATGGGTCGATCTAAATGGCGATTCCCTGCAGGATCTTGCGGTGTCCGTCCGCGGCCGGGCGCCTGCCTTCTGGCTCAACGCCGGTTCCGGGAAATTCAAGGCGTTTTCCCCGGCCCTGGAAGCCCAGGCGGAGGGAACCAGCCAGGCGTGGGGTGACCTGGACTTCGACGCGGATCAGGATCTCTGTCTTGCCGGAAAAGAAGTCGTTCAAGTTCTGACTAACGACGGCTCGGGGAAACTCACCAAGACGTCAGACCTTCCCCTCGAGTCCTCCTCTGTCCGCGATTTGCTGCTGATCGATTACGATCATGATGGGGACCTGGATCTCTATGCCGCACTCTCCGGTTCTCCGCCCCGGATGTTTCAGAACGACGGCAAGGCGGCTTTCGTGCCGACGGGCGCCGGAAACGGGCTTTCCCCTGCTGCTTCTAAAGCCGAGAGCCTCTTGTTTGTCGATTTTGACGATGACAATGACACCGATTTCTTCCTGACCCAGAGCGGTTTCCCGAACATGCTGCTCTCGAATCTGCGGGTGGGCGCGTTTGACGACGTGGCGGGCAAGGTCGGTCTTCAAACACCGTCGGAGAACCGGGAAGTGGTCGTTACCGACCTCAACAATGATGAGTGGAGGGACTTCGTCTTTCTCCAGAAGAACGGTGAGCTGTCGGCAGCGGTCGGCAAAAGATCGGGGAAGTTTCAGCCGATGAGCGTCGGCCGGGTCGCCAGCCGTTCCCCGGCTCTCGTGTCATTTGATTACGATAACGACGGGGACGAGGATCTGCTCGCAGCCGGGAGGCTTTTTCAGAACGACGGCCGATTCACGGACTTCACGTCGGCAGCGGGCCTTGAAGCCTTGGGCGATCGGATTATTGTTCAGGCGGATCCCGAGGATTTCGACGGTGACGGGGATCTGGATCTGGCGCTGTGTCTGGAAGATGGGTCGATCCGATTACTGCGGAACGAGGGCGGCAACAGGAATCAGTGGATTCGGGTTGCTCTTGAAGGACTGCAGAGCAACAGGTTTGGAGTGGCGACCAAAGTCGAGATCCGGGACGGGAGCTTTTTTCAACAAAAGATCTATCACGGGAAACCGCTGCTATTCGGCATTGGCCAGCGGCAAGACGTGGACGTCGTCCGGATGTGGTGGCCGACCGGTGTTGCCCAGAACATCCTCGCTCCCGCATTAAAACAAACCGCACTCATAAAGGAGAAGCTTGGGCCCCCCTCCAGTTGCCCGTTCCTCTATCTATGGGATGGCGAACGTTTCTCTTTCTTTACAGATGTTCTTGATGTCGCGGCCCTCGGGGTCCCTTTGGCCGGCGGAAAACTGCTGCCGCACGCCAACAGGGAACATCTGCTGATCCCCGGGTCGAAGATCACGTACCGCGATGGCCGAATCGTTGTCCAGATGACCGGCGAGCTGAGAGAAATCGTCTATCTGGATTCGGTCGAGTTGCAGTACATCGACCATCCGGCGGACACGCTGGTTTTTCCCCTGGATTGGGCGGGTGCCCAAGCTGACAGTTCCTCTCGGCTGGTGGAGTTGAGCGATCTGCGACGGCCGCTCGGCGCACGCGCAAACAACGGCGAAATCGTCACAGCTGAATTGGTCGAAAAGGATGGGACCTATGTCACCGAGGGGGTACGCCTCACTCGGTTCAATGGCTTAGCCGGGCCTCACAGCCTGGTTTTGGAGTTCGGCGACTTGTCAGGAATGGACCGACCCGCATTGCTGCTCGAGGGGTGGATCAACTGGATCGACGGGGATACCTTGTACGCGCTCGGGCAGGGTGCCGGACCAGGACTGACAGGGCCGCGGCTGGAGGTTCAGAAAGGTGATGGAGAATGGGAAGTGATCAGTGAAAACACGGGACTTCCCGGCGGCATAGGCAAACATGTCATTGTCCCGTTGCCGCGCCGCGCCTGCCGGCCGAACACCCGGCTGCGGATCAGCACGAATCTCGAAGTCTACTGGGATCGGGCCGCGATTGGAAACATCACCGGTCGATGGGAGTCTTCGACGAGCCCTCTACCCTTACTAATGTCCGATCTCCATTTCCGTGGGTTTTCGAGGCTCGTGCGCGGGCCGAAGGGCGTGCCGCCCTGGTACGACTACGAGGACGTCGCCTCCCAGGCACCCTGGAAGCCCCAGCAAGGTTTCCTCACTCGATACGGCAGTGTATCGCCACTTCTGAAATCGGTTGACGACCGACTGGCCGTTTTCGGTCCCGGGGACGAACTGACTCTGGCCTTCGCCATCCCGCCGCCGACTCGCCGGGGCTTCGTTCGCGATTTCGTTCTCCGGGTGGATGGGTGGATCAAGGACGCGAACCCCAGCACGCGCACCGGAGACCGAGTCGAGCCGCTTCCGACAAGGACGATGACCAACTATCCGTTTGACGAGGTGCCGAGCATGGAAAACAGGGAGTATTGGGAGACTGTTGATCAATACAATACGAGAGTCATGGGCGGGAGGTAAGAAGCAATTTGACAGGACTAACAGGATTGCCTCAAATCCTGTTAATCCTGTCAAATTGGTGTCGGATATTACCAGTACGATTCGTCCATCTCGACGCCGTCTTCTATGTACCAGACGTCCTCACCGTACTTCCTGGCGACGAGCATGTAGACCTTTTTGTGCTTGTCGAGCTCAACCTTCGGCACGGTCACACGAAACGTGAGTTTTCCGCTCTTCGGGGGAATGTTGGGGCCGGCGACATGGAAGCCCAGCAAGGACACCTTGCTGATGTTCCACCAGTTGGAAGCGTACCCCTGCTCAAACGAAGACTGAGTGAGAGTTACCGCGGTTCCGTCCTTCAACAGTTCGAGCTTCACGCCTTCCAACTTTCCGGTGGCCGGTCCAAAGCCGATCCGGTAGTCACCATTCGAAGCGAAGTCGGAAAACTGCGCACTGAAACTCACGTTGCCTTCCGGCATCGCCCGGATAACCGGTGAGCTCATAGTTGCTCGGTCTTGAGCGGCCACGAACAGACAGGACGAAAGAACCAGTGTCACAAGAAGCAGTTTTTTCATATCAATCATTCCCCACATTTCTGCGGCCCAATGATACCACTTTAGGGTCAGAGTGAATATCCAGAAACTCGCGGAGCGACCCTTCAAAACGGGGGCGAGCTCAAACCCTTTTGCGACTGCTGGCAGCGCGCCTTCCGTCTCCTGACCCCTGCCTAAAATCTTGTCTCTCCATGCTATACTGATCCAAATGTACCTCGTCAGTTGCTATCTGTCTGCTTTTTTTCTTTTCCTCGCCAGTACGCCTGGCGAGGACCAAACTCAGACTCCTCAGGTGTCCGCCCGGAATTTTCTCCGCATCAACGAGGAATTCTGCACTGCCGGTCAACCGTCCCTGGAAGATCTGGAGCGGTTGAAGGCGCAGGGAGTGAAGGGGGTCGTCAATTTGAGAAGGCCCGAAGAGAACGCCGAAGAGCAGGCCGCCGAACGCAAACGAGCGGAGGAACTCGGGCTGAAATACTTTTCGATTCCGGTTAATGGAGCGAATCCCTTGCCCGAGCAAGCGGACGAATTTCTGAAGATCTTGAGCCAGGAAGAGAATCGTCCGCTTTTCATCCATTGCCAGGCGGCCAACCGTGTGGGAGCTTTCTGGATGATTTACCGGGTCATGCACGATGGCTGGGACTGCACTCGGGCTGAGCAGGAAGCGCGCCAGGTGGGACTCCGCAGTCCTAACCTGGTGGAGTTTTCAAAGAAGTACATTCAGGAGAAGAAGCCGCAGGCGTGCGAGCCATAGAGGTTTCTGATGAAGGCTATCCGTGTCCACGAACTGGGCGGCCCGGAGGTTCTGCGACTCGAACAGATTCCTTCTCCGCAACCAGGTTCCGGTGACGTCCTGGTCGAGTTGCGCGCGATCGGCGTCAACTTCATTGACACCTATCACCGGCAGGGTCTGTATAAGCTCCCGATTCCTTTTACTCCCGGTGTCGAAGGCGCTGGGGTAGTTACGTCGGTTGCCCCTGACGTCAATCAGTTCAAGCCCGGTGACAGGGTAGTTTACGCGCTTTCTCCCGGCGCCTATGCCGAGCAGGCAGCAGTCCCGGCAGCCAAGCTCGTTCGGCTACCTGCCCAGCTGGATTTTGAAGCTGGCGCAGCGGCCACCCTCCAAGGTCTAACCGCACACTACCTGACCAGGAGCACCTTTGTCCTTCAGCCTGGTCACGCAGTTTTGGTCCATGCCGCTGCGGGCGGCGTCGGCCTCCTGTTGGTCCAGGTGGCAAAGCTTCTCGGCGCCACGGTTTTTGGGACGGTCTCCACCGAGGAGAAAGCCGAACTTGCCCGCGAGGCGGGCGCCGACCACGTGATCCTTTACACCAAACAGGACTTCGAAGCGGAAGTCAGGCGGTTGACTTCCGGCAAGGGGGTCGACGTCGTATACGAGTCAGTTGGCCGGGACACCTTTGATAAAAGCCTGAACTCTCTGAAGCCTCGCGGCTTTCTGATCCTCTACGGCCAGGCAAGCGGCCCCGTTCCTCCCCTCGATCCTCAGGTCCTCAACGCGAAAGGTTCTCTTTTCCTCACCCGACCCAGTCTGGGTCATTACACCGCGAGCCGGGAAGAGCTCGATGCACGGGCGGAAGAGTTGTTCGGCTGGATAGCCCAGGGCCGGGTGAAACTTCGGATCGGGGTCAGGTACCAGCTTGAGAACGCGGCCCAGGCCCACCGGGACCTTGAAGCGAGGAAAACGACTGGGAAGGTGGTGTTGGTGCCCTGATAGTGTGCAGGGTTCACGAGGGCCGGAGGAAAGGACCTCAAAGACCTCAAAGACAGCAGCAAGAAAAGGTAGATCGTTCTTCTTGTCCTTGAGGTCGTTGAGGTCTTTGAGGTCCTTTCCTCCGGCCCTTGCCCCTGAACCTTTTAGCTCTTGAATGCCTCTCAAATCTATGATCCGACGCGCATTCTTACTGATCGCTCCGGCCCTGCTGGGCTCCTTGCTCTTTGCCTCGGATGAGCCCAAACCCGCGGAAAAGAAGATTCTCCTCACGTTTGACACCCTGCCGGCGATGAAGCCCATGGGCTACTGGACGCCACGGGAAATCAGCAACATGATCCTCCGTTCCCTGGAACGGAGCAACATCAAGGCCGCCGGTTTCGTCGTAGCCGAGAAAGTTGAGGATGACCCTACAACCTTCATAGTCCTGGAGGACTGGGCGACCCGGGGGCATATCCTCGGAAACCAGACATTCGGCAACGTGGATCTGAATGAGTTAAGTGCCGAAGACTTCCTGCATCATGCGGAAGACGGGCAGAAGCCGATCTGGGCGGCAGCGAAGCGATTCAATTTCAACTTCAGGTATTTTCGCTTCCCGCAATTGCACGAAGGGAATACGGCGGGCAAGAAGAAGGATGTCCGCAACGCTCTCCGCGACGGCGGCTACCAGATAGTCCCCGTCACCGTCAAGACGTCTGACTATCGATTTAACCGGGCATTTATCGAGAAACAGAAAGCGCAGGGAAGCACGGACGAGCTGAAAAGCGCGTACCTCAAGCATGTGGGTGAGATGCTGGATCACGCTGAGAAGCAGTCGACGGCGGTTTTCGAGCATCAGATCACCCAGATTCTCTGGCTGCACGCCGGGATCGCGACAGCGTTCTTTTTGGACGACCTCATCAACATGCTGCGGGAGCGAGGCTACCAGTTTGTCTCGCTGCCCGACGCGCTGAAGGATCCCGCCTTCAAGACGGCCGAAACCTACGTAGGCCCTCTCGGGCTTTCGTTTCTCGACCGCGTGGCAGCAACACGCAACCTGCCCTACGACCAGAACTACGGGGAGATCAAGGACCCGGAAATAGAAAAGCTCGTTGGGGAAGAGTGAGCAGCGCGAAATCGCGCGGAATCGAGCGGACCGCTCGATACTCAGATACCTCAGGTGCCTCCGCGCGGGCAAGACGCACCGACTCGGGGAGCAGAGCCGCCGGCAGACGGGGCCGAGACCGCGAAGGATGAGAGCAGTTTCTGCACGTCTTTGTTCCCGCACTTCGGGCACACTATTTCTTCTGATCGATTAAACACGATTTTCTCGAACTTGGTCTGGCACTTATCGCACCGGTACTCGAAAATAGGCATAACGGAATTATACTTCAAAGATCGGCAAACTCGTGGGGGGAAGTTGTAGTGTGGGCGGAGGTAGGACTTCCGATGACGTATAAGTGGCTTCTGCTTTGTTTCCTCGGCAGCGCCCTTGCCGGGGGAGCAACCTTCACTGGCGAGCTCTGGGACTCAAACCGCGATATCTATGGTCGAATCCTGGAGCATCCTTTTCTCAAACAGCTATCCCAGGGAACACTAAAGCGGGAGGCTTTTGCGTTCTACATGATTCAGGACGCACATTACCTGAGAGAGTTTTCCCGGGCGTTGAACATCACCGCGTCAAAAGCGCCCCGGGAGGATTGGGCGGCTTTGCTCAGTACCCACGCGGCCGAGACCCTACGGTATGAAAGAAAGCTGCACGAAAGCGTCTTCCGGGACTACGGGATCAGCGAGAAGCAGGTGCGCGAGACCAAGCCTTCGCCGGACGCTTTTGCCTACACCAGTTTTCTCGTCGCGAACGCGCATACCAGTTCCTTCGGCGAATCCTTGGCCGCACTTTTACCTTGTTACTGGATTTACTGGGAGGTGGGCAAGGAGCTGAAGAAGAAAGGCTCCAGCGACCCCGTCTACCAGAAGTGGATTGATGCTTATTCGGCGGAAGGGTATGGTGAGTCGGTAAAAGCGGTACTGGCTATCATGGACGAGGTCGCTCGTCAGGCGGGACCGGCGGAACGTCAGAAGATGAAAGAGAACTTCCGGCTGACTTCCCGCTATGAGTGGATGTTCTGGGATTCGGCCTACCACCTGAGGAAGTGGCCGCCAAACAATTGATGATTGACGGGTTCTGGGTTCAGGGTTCCAGGTTCCAGGTTTGAACTCGCTTATAGCCGTGAACCTTGAACCCAGAACCCTGAACCCAGAACCCTTATTGGGGGAACCATGCTGCGACTGGATGGTTTTAAACCGGAGTTTCTGGATTTTCAACGGGGCATTCGGGTGGGGCATTTAGAGCCCCATGAGCGGATTACTCAGATCCTGAAACTGAGCCTGGAAGAACGATTCGGACAGACCTTTGTGGTTGACCGCTGGGGAAGAGGCGTCTATTGGCAATGGATCTGCTTTCTTCCGAAAGCCAATCGCCTGGCAAAGCCCGTCTCTTCGCACTGCAATTTCGGTTGTGCCAAGTATTTCATCATGGTCGATCGGGAGGAATCGGTGTTCAAAGCCGGTCTCCAGATCGAGCGCGGCTTCCTCAATTCAGATCGCTATCCCGATTGTCGGCTCTGTGATGATTGGGACTGGAATCGCCTGCTGGCGGGGCTGCGCGACAGTGGACCGCTGGTCAGGGAGTTGCGCCGATTGGCCGGAGAGGAGTTTCAGATCCACGCCGGCAGCTGGGAAGAGCCTCGCCGTTATTCACAGGCGAACTTTCCGTCCATGCCTGAGTTGACCAAGGCGTTGGAATCAATTCCGGGCGAGATGTGGGGCGGGTTTCAGGCCTTCTACCCCATGACTGCCGAGGAAGTGAGGGCATCGTCCGGTCTGGACCTTGTCGAGGCCATGCTGGCCATCTTCGAAGAAATCACGCCCGCCATGAATGAGTGCATGCAGGTGAAGCTGGAGGAGCGGGCTGCCACATTGCCCTAAGCGATGCGAATCACGGTTCTTCCTCTCGTCCTCGTCTTTGTTTTGTCGTGTCACCTCTCCGCCGAGCCTCCTCGGTGGTCGGTTCGCGTGCACCCGGTCGTGCTCGCCGGTCTCGACTATGCCGACCTGGAACGCGGTCGGATCTCACCGGAGGAACTGGTTCAGAAGTTGAAGGCTCCGGATTTCGGCAATCAGGTGGGCACGTTCCTTGACCTTGCCCGGCGTCACGGCATTTCAACCGTCGTTGTGGACGGAATCCAGCCGGAGATGAAGGGGATTTACTTCCGGTCGGAGGAACTCGAAAGGCTCGGCTGGGTGGTCCTTGCCAACGTCCTGCAGGTGGTGAAGGCGGAGGCCGCACAGCGAAACCTCCAACTTGGAGTCAACCTCTCGGATCTCGGGATTCACGCCAGAGGTTTGTACGACCAGGAATTCGGCCTGGACCAGGTCAAGAAGCTGTCGGTGGCCGGGCTCGAGCCCCTGTGCCAGGGATTGTTTCGCGCCTATGCCTTAGCCTCTCTCGAGGAGGAGGAGTTTCCGGCCGCCTGGTTCGACCCCCTGGTCAAACTCCGTCAAAGCCTGGGCTTTCGATATATCCACAGGGCCTCGGCCGACGATATTGTGAGTCTGACATCAGGAGGGCAGAGAACGACGCCGCTCGAGGCTTTCCCGAGCTCGCTCACCCTCTCGACGAGCGATGCGTTCCCCATGCTGGCGCCTGGCACGGAATCGGCCGCAACGAACGGCTCGCTTCCCTTAATGCTCCAATCGGAGGGTTGTGCCATCGAAGTGAGTGACCGGTATCGAGGGCGGCTCTTCATGGAAGGGGCGCTCCTGTTTCGCGCTCTCCAGGCGGCGCCGGGCGAGATCACGTTGAACGCTTCTCGGGAGACACTCGGCCGGATGAGCCCCGCTTTGACACAGCGGGCGGCCGAATTGATTGGACAGCACGACTCTGCGGCTCCTGTTCTTGACCTCGTGGTCCTTGGCAAGCCGAAAGCGCGACTGGACGCGGGATATGTTGCCTGGCTCCAATTGGCCGCGAATCTCGAGCCGTTGTCTTTGGCCTTCGGGGCAGCGGGTTTCAGGGTCAAGATGACGAGTAGGGTCCAGCCTGACGCGCGAGCGTACTATGTGTATCTGGCTGGCGATGCCCTCCAGGATTGGAATGACTGCCAATCGGCTCTCCAGGCGCTCGATCGAGAAACACCGGTTTTCGTGCAACTCGGCTCGGAGCCTCAACAAGACGTGCAGGACGCGCTGTCGAGGTTCCTGGGCTTCCGGTCGACCGCCTGGGTGAAAGGGATCGTTCCTCCAGTCGGGCTGTACCGGGGTCGTCAAGTGAACGTCAAAGGGCCCGATTTGTACGGGGGGAACATACCGGGCGGGTATTTGCAGATGACGGTGGATGGCCCGCAGATCTTGATGGCCGATCTCTCTCGAACTCCTCTGGTTGTCGCCTCTCCCCGTTTCCCAAGCCGTTTCTTCGTGAACTCAAACCTGATTCACCGGGACATGGCTTTCCCCATCTCACACCTGTTGGCGTCGGGACGCGGTTTGCAGCGGCCGGCCGCTTGCTTCATCGCAGTCGGCAAGAAAACGGCCTTTTGGGCGCTCGCCGATACGGAGGTTGAATGGGTTCATCCGAGGACCGGCGCTCGTCTGGTGCTCGAGATGAAAGAGGGCGGGTTTCACGTGGAGTGATGCCGCTGACGGCTGCCCGCCGCCCGCTGACCGCTGAC
>RPQK01000068.1 GCA_003819755.1 Acidobacteriota bacterium
GCATGCTGCGGGCCGGCATTGACAAGGAACTGAAGAGTTTCCCCGTCCTCCAGGATTACCTGCCCCAGATTGAGATAAGCTGAGGGAAAACGGTTAAACCGTTTTGTCGTTTACCGTTATACCGTTCACCGTTCCGCGTTCAAACGTGAACGGTGAACGCTGAACGGTATAACGGTGAACGGTGAACAATGGAGGTGAGTCTATGATCGCCGTGAGCACGGGCAAGATACGAGGGATAGACGCGGTCGCGGATTCCAAGGGAGTCATCCGGGCAGCAGCCATGGATCAGCGCGGCTCTCTCTTGAAGTCGATAGCCAAGGCCAAGAACGTGGATACCAATTCAGTTACGCCTGAGATGATGGCTGAATTCAAGACAGCAGTCATCCGGGTGCTCTCCCCGCACGCCAGCGGTGTATTGCTGGACCCGGAATACGGCCTGCAGGCGGCCGTGGCGCGCAAGAAAGGGGTCGGGCTGCTTTTCGCGTATGAGCTATCCGGTTACGACAACAACCAGCCCGGGCGTATCCCGGTCCTTCTTCCGAACTGGACCGTTCGCACTCTCTTGGACGCAGGTGCCGACTGCGTGAAGATTCTCCTCTACTACACGCCTTTTGAGGAAGCATCGATCAATGAGCAGAAGCGTGCCTGGGTCGAGCGGATTGGCGCCGAATGTGCCTTTCACGATGTGCCGTTCTTTCTGGAGTTTGTCGGTTACGACCCGAAAGGAGACGGGAAGGGTGTCGAATACGCTCGGCAAAAGCCGGAGATCGTCGCCCGAAGCATGGCCGAGTTCTCAAAAGACTTCTATAACGTGGATGTCCTGAAGGTAGAGATTCCGGTTGATCTACAGTTCACCAAGGGAACGAAGTCATTCAAGGGCGGCGAGGTCGCCTACTCCCGGGAAGAGGCGAAGGATCTCTATCGAAAGGCAGCGGAATCAGCCAAGCGACCCTTCATTTACCTGAGTGCCGGGGTCAGCAATGCTCAGTTCCTGGAGAGCATCGAACTCGCTCTGGAAGCGGATGTCAACTTCGCGGGGGTTCTCTGCGGCCGCGCTACCTGGAAAGAGGGAATTCCGGTCTACGCTGAAAAGGGGGTAGCCGCTTTGGAGGATTGGCTGTCCGACCAGGGCGTGCGCAATATCGAAGCCTTGAACCAGCTGCTCGGCAACGCGCATGCCTGGAGGGAATTTTACGAGGCCGCAGAAGTGAGGACGACCTGAAAAGGGCAAACTCGCAACAGAGCGGCTCACCCCCCTCGCCTCGCTCGAAGGCAATGAAAAAAGACTCGCGGATGCTTCTGCGGCTGTTCGTTGTTCCGCCTTTAGGCGGGCTTTAAGAACCGCAGATCCTGCTATGGTTTAGCTCTCAAAAGCCCGCCTAAAGGCGGAACAACGAACAGCCGCAGAAGCATCCGCCGCCCTCGCCTTCACTTCGGCCGCTCTTCCGCCTCTTCTGTCCCTTCCTCTCCCTCGACCGCTTCCTCTTCTTCGTCAAGACGTTTGAGCAGGTCACGAGCGCGTTCGGCATCCTCGGGCCGCACTTGGATTTCAACCTGCCCGGCCATGGTGTTGAACCCAGCCCCCAGCCGCCCGGCGCCAAACATGTCCTGGACCCCTTCGTCCTTGGCGTAGAACTCGATTCCCTCGGCCTCCAGGATGGATTTAGCAACCAGGACGTCGGCCGGCTCTCCGGTGTCAAAGATGGTAACGAGCTCCAGTTCCGGCTCGGGCTGTTCTTCCTCCGTGAGCTTTTCGACGAGAGGAACCTCGCAATCCGAGCAGACAGTGTAACCTTCGCGGTATTCGGCTTTACAGTTGGGACAGATCATGAGCGCTCTCCAGTAATTGGGTTAGGTTCAAGATACACCGTCGATCAGGAATAGAGAAGTCAGTCGTTTGCGGTAAGGTAGCGGGCGATGAATCAACTGGCGCTCTTTCAGCCGGCACACTTGCTGCTCGCCCAGCTACATTCCTGTCTCGCTCGAATGGAGATTCCGCAGGCGATCTCTTGTCTGAAGGAATACGAGCAATGTTGGGGCGACATCGGATTGAACTGGGAGTTTGACTTTCTACGTTTCTGGACAGGATGCGGTACTCCGGCCGATCTGGATCAGGGTTGGTCCCTTTGGCAAAGTCTCCAGCGAGAGGGTTTTTGGCCCAAGGTGCCCTTGTCGGTCCGACTTGGTGTTCAGACGAGTTACTTTCAGACGCTTCTTCTCGGCCGGGACGATACCCGCAGCAGAACTCCTGGCGGCCGGTCGGTGGGGTATCTTTACCTATTGGCCGGGCACCTTTCTTCGGCCCTGGAAACCCTGTCGAAAGAGGTTGAGGAATTCGGCGACCCTCTCCCGCACCTCTACCGGGGCAATGTGTATTTTCTGCTGGGAGATGCCCCAGCGGCCCGTGCCAGCTACCGAGATTCACTTCTTGCGGGCCTCCAGGAGGCTGACTTTCGTGAAATCGTGGATGACGAGGTCAGAGAGGCGCTGAGAGAGGCTGAAGACCCGGCCTGGGCGATCATTGAAGCCTGTATCCAACGACTGTTTCCGGTGACTCGCTTGTCGTCCGATTCCATGGACGCCTTCCTCGAAGCGAATCGCTGGTTTACGACTTCGGATGACCGGAAGTTTCCCGGGCCGATTCACCAGTTCTACGCCTGCCTGGTTCTCAGCGAGAGCAGAAAGGTGGTCCCGGAAGACGTTGTCCTGAAGGCCCGGCTTCACATGAGGTTCCTGAGCGGAAGACTGCATCGGCGGTACATGGACAGCGTGGAAACCAAGCCGAAGGCGTGAGGAGAGGGGATCTTAGTTCGCTCCGTGGCAACGTAGAAAGGTGGGTTTCGAAGGAGGGCGCTAACCGCGCGCTCCTTCGAACGTACCCTGCGTTGCTGACACCATCCCCTCCTCGGAGCCTAGTCTGCTCCGTACGTTACTTCCAGCCGGCTCACTTGCAGCGCGGAGGCGAGGATCACCAGAATTGTGAGGCCCAGGAAACCGGGGACGGAGACCCAGGCGGACGTCGGTTCGGTGATGATCGCCAAGGGACCGAGCGGGAGGGGAACCGGGCACAGGGATTGCAGGTAGTGAACGACGCTGATCTTCTGCAGGAACGAAGGCAGCAGGAAGTTGATCGTCTCCCAACCGAGGAGCAGCCCGGCGGGAAAAATCGGATTACGGAAATAGAGCCCGATCAACAGGAATACCGCCCCGTACCCGACACAGGCCATCGTCGTTACACTGGCATAGGTCAGCAGCTGTTGCGTCCCGACACCCTCGAGGAAGAAATCCTCCATGAACTTGTTGCCGTAAGGCACGTAGACAAGGAGGAAACAAGCGATCGTGCTGCCGACGAAGAAGACCAGGCTGGCGATGAGGCCCGAGAAGTACTTTCCTACTACGAGAACTTCCCGTTTCACGGGGGACAGCAGATAGAAGTGCAGAGTCTTTTCCATCACTTCCCGCCGAAACAGGTTCGTGAAGATAGACATGCACCCGAAGAAGACCGAAAACCGGAGGACGAAGGTCTGAAACACCACAGCGAAGACCATGCCGGCCTCGCCCGGAGTCCCGAGCTCCTCAGGGCGCAGAGGAACCATGATTCTTATGACCAAGACGGCGACGGGAGCCAGGGCGAGAAAATAGACAGCGATCAACCGCCTGCCCAGAAAGCTCTTTTTCGTCTCGAGCCCCATGATGGCGAGCGTCTGCCGTAGCCATACTGACCAGGGGCTGCCGCCTTCTGTAAGACGATCCAAGAATGAAGTGATCACAGCCTTCCTCCATCTGTGCCGATCAGGTACTGGTAGACCGAATAGACATCGTCATCAGCAGGCGCCACCGCCTCGACATTCAGGTTGCAGTCGAGAACGATTCGATTGAGCATCAGGTAGAACTGATCCGCGCTACGAGTGCGAATCATCAGGCCCTGACCATCTTCGTGCATCTTTACCTCGACGGCGTGGTCCTGCTCGAAGGCCTTGGCAGCAACGGCCGCCGGCCGATCGCAACGGACCATGATCTGCATCGGGTGCTCGTCCATCTCGTCCCGAACGCCGCGAATATTGCCTTCGGCGACTACATACCCGTTGTTGATCAGGATGACCCGGTCGGAGATCATGTCGACTTCATGCAGGATGTGACTGGAGATAAGGACATGAGCTCCGTCGGCGGCGAGCCTTTGGAAGAGGGCGATCACTTCCGCCCGAGCCATCGGGTCGAGGCCGTTCAGTGGTTCGTCGAGGATGAGGACCTGGGGACGGTGACTTATCGCCTGGGCCAGCTTGACACGCTGGCGCATCCCCTTGCTGTATGCGTGAACCCTGCGATTCGCGGCGTCAGTCAGGTTCACCGTCTCGAGCGCCGACCATGCCATCTGGTGGGCTTCCCGATCAGACAGCCCGTAAACCTTGAGGTAACCGTAGATCAATTCGAGCCCGGTCAGGCCCCTCGGGAAGGCGTCAAACTGCGAACAGTAGCCGAGTTTGCGATAAAGGAGGTCTGGCTCGTTGACGGTCTGACCCAGCACGCTTATTTTCCCTTTGGTCGGCCGCAGAAGACCGCAAATCAGGTTCAAAAGGGTGGTTTTCCCGGCGCCGTTCGGACCGACGAGGCTCGTGATTCCAGGCGGAATCGAGAGGCAGACGCGATTGACCCCCAGAACCTCTCCGTAGAATTTTGAGACATTATCGACGACGATCTTGTCTTGATCCGTCATGACCGCACCACCTCGTAGGCCTTGAGCTTCTTGGAGAGGAGCAGCAGGCAGACGCCGCAGAAGCCGACCAAACCCGCGAAAGCGCTCCAGACGGGGAGCGAGTTCGGCGTTCCCTCGCCTCGGAACAGCCACCGCCAGGCGATGTCCATCATGGCGGCGATGTTCACGAGAGATCCCCAGTTGGTGAAGAGGACGGTGTTGACGAGAGCGCCGAACCCGCCTCCGACAATGAAGACTCCGAAGATAAGGGCGCCTGCAATTGGCCGCCACTTTACCCAGGCGGAAAGCGCCACGGCGAGGAGGGAGATCACCAGCATCCAGATCCATGCGCCCGTGACGATTGCGATTTCGAGCCGGATGTTCTTCCAGAGCCACTCCATCCCCGCCATCTTCGCTTCAAAGAAGAATAGGAGCGACAGGGGGATCCAGGTAATCAGCGAGAGCAGGATCAGGAGGGCTGAGATCTTGCCCAACGCGTAGTCTCGGCGGGTCAAAGGCCGGCTGAGATACAGCGGGAGCGCGTTGTTGGTCAAATCGGGCGAAACCAGGCCAGGACCGACCAGCGTGGCGAGGATGAAACCCAACGAACACTGGATGTAGAGAAACACTTGAAAGAAGGCGGCATCGATGGGTATAAGTTCGTTGATCGGGATCTGGAGGATCTGCAGCGCCTTGGCATTGTGCTGAAGGTAGATGAAGACAGCAGCGACCAGGGGAGGAAGAAAACAGACGAGGAACAGAGCCAAAAAGATCCTCGACCCGAAAATCCTCTGATACGCATAGCGCGGCAGGGTCAGAAAGCGAAGAGAGGTGCTGGTAAGGGGTCCGGTGTACGCCTGGTAGCTATGCTTGTAGACTGCCACGGTTGCCCTCCATCGCCTTCAGGAAAATGTCCTGCAAGGAGTCACGTTTGTAGTTAAGCTTTCGAATCTGGATCTGCTTATTGGCAGCCAGGGAGTAGAGATCGCGGATGTGCACCTGCTCCGGGAGTACCATCTTGATCCGGTATCCTCCCTGGACCGCGCATTCGCATCCCAGACGTTCCGCCATTTCCACAAAAGGCTGGGTGTCTCCGATGATCTCCAGCTCCAGGAACTTGCGGTTGGCCTTGCGTTCCTCTTCGAGATTGCAGTAAACGACGATTTCGCCTTCCTTGAGGATCATGACCTCTTCGCAGCACTCCTCCACGTCGCGCAGTAAATGAGAAGAGAGGATCAGGGCCGTCTCTCCGGTCGCGCGTATGTCGCGGATCAGCGAGATCATCCGCTGCCTGGCGGGTGGATCCAACCCGTTCGTCGGTTCGTCCAGGATCAGAAGCTTGGGCCCATGGACAATAGCCTGGGCGAGCTTCGCCATCTGCTTCATACCCAGGGAATAAGTGCCGAGTTTGCGATAGCGGGCTTCACCGAGCCCGACGTAAAACAGGGTTTCGTGCGCCCTCTCGAGCGCCAGGCTGGGGGGGAGGCCTGACAGTTCGGCCATCATGCGAACGAAGCGGATGCCGGTCATATCGGCGATGAAGGAGTCGTTCTCCGGCATGTACCCGATCAAATGCCTGATTTTCTTGATCTCCCGTTGGATGTCATAGCCGAAGACGCGTCCGGTTCCGGCCGCCGGCGGGTAAAACCCAAGCAGAGTGTGAAGGAGAGTGGTCTTGCCGGCCCCGTTAGGGCCAAGCAGGCCGATGGCGCGGCCGGAGAAGGCTCCTTTGAGTCCCTTCAGAACCGTCTGCCTTCCGAATCTGATCGTCAGGTTATCCAACTCGATGACTGATTGCATCGTGCCCCTTTCTGGTTGACAAGTGCCAGTCGGACGCCTGAACGACCGGAACGACCGGAAGGACTTGAAGGACCGGAAGGACCGACACGAGCTGTATGTCCTTCGGTCCTTCCGGTCCTTCAAGTCCTTCCGGTCGTTCAAACGCGCAGCTGGCTACTTCTGTATCAACGCTTCGGGTGACATCTGGACCATGCTGCCCAGATTTCCGAAGGCAGCCATGCCGAGGAAATTCAAGCCCGGCAGCCCGCGCCCGGAGAAGACGATGTCGTTGGCGCCTCCGGTGACCACAATCAGAGTCGGAGGCATCTTCGACGCGGCGTCACGCAGGTTCGAAACCTGTTCCGGCGTCAGGCCCGTCCCCTGCTCAGGTACATACTGAGCGAGCGAGCCAACGAGCGGCATGAAGTTCTGGTAAATGATCCCGGAGCACTGGTCGCTGGTCTCGACCGGGAAGAGTCCCCGAAAAGTCAAAGATTTGGCCAGTGTGTACCCGGAATTCCGATACTGGACCGCCTGGTTCAGCAACGCCTGGCCAGGCGTCATGATCAGGTAGCCTTCCCAGAACATGTACGTGACTTCCGGGCCGTTCGTCCAGGCGAGCCGATAGTAGCTGAGGCCGCCCGAAGTCTCGGGGATCAGGGTCAGGCTTCCCTTGCCCTCTTGTTGAACCTCGGCATTGATTCCGGCCACCATCTGTTCGATGGCTTGCTGCAAACGAGCCGGATCGTCCACTTCCGCCACAATCTTCCACGATGGCGTCGGCAACAGCGTGCCGTCGATCGCGAACAGGAACTCCGTACCAAGCGGGACGGCGAGGTCTTCACGTATATTCACCCCCTGCTTGGTCTGAAACTCGAGCAGATGCTGCCAGGCATCAGAGTCCGAGGACTGCAGGATCCCGGAGATCTCATCTACGATCAAGGCCGGGTCCTTAAGCAGGAAGCACGCTGCGGCAAAGGCATCCGGGGATACGTAGTCGAGCGTGCCCATGGGACCGGCCTCTCCAAGCCAGGCCGCCATACCGCGGCGTTTCTGGTTGAAGCTCAGGACCGCGCGGCTCTGTAACTGGCCGCCGACGCTCTTCTGCTCCACGATCAGTTGCTGAAAATCGGTGAGTCCCAACTGCTCGGTGACTTCCGATTTCTGTTCCTCTGCCACTGCCTTGGGCGCGATAAGGCGCTGCATGTCGGCAGCCAGCAGCCATCCAGCTCCCTCGGCGTAGGTCTTGGCTAACCGTTCGGCAAAAGGACTGGAGGGCAGGTTGGCGACATTCGCAACCGCCACTCTCTGAATTTCGGCAGCCGAGGATGACACCGCCAGCAGCCCGGGCTTCAGGTAGAAGAACAGACCCTCGGTCTCATTGCCGGGAGTCAGCTGGGCCGGATTGTCCACCCAAACGGCAACCTGGCGGTCACCCATCCCGTTCAACTTTGCGATATCGTCTTGAAGGGCCGACCGAAGGCCGTTGTTGTCCTTCACATCGGCCAGAATCAGGACTGAGGAATTGGAATCGCCACCCGTCACAGTGACGGCGATTTCCTGGCCCAGGTACTGTCCGACTCTCCGCAAGCGGGCGATGGCTTCCTCAGGGGTCAGATCGCTGTCCGACTGGTTTTTTTCCTGCCACCACGCGCTTAACTCAGGATTCTCGTTCACTCTCTGGCGGAAGGCATCGTACGCCTGGCCGAAGCTGTCCGTGACGTTCGGGAAGGCGGCGTAGAAGACCGCATCCTGAGGGATAAGAGGCAGCAGGCTAGACTGGTAGCGCAGCCCTGCGGAAGCCATGCCGTCGACCAGGTCCTGTCCGAGGATCACGAATTCCCGCAGGAGAGCCACGTGCTTATCGACGTTGCGGCTCCAGCTGATCTCTTCCGCGACCGAAGCGGGTCTGAGGCTCGGATGAGTCGACAGCTGCTGTCCGGGCTTCAGCACTTTCGTGTCCTTACCCTGCTGGACCCATACTTCGCCTTCGATGACCGAAACGCGGGAGCCCTTCGTGGCCCGGGTCACCGAGAACACGGTTCCTTTCACCGTCACGCGACAGTCATTCGCGTCCACGGAGAGGCGTCGCCCCTCCTGCTGTTTGGCCGCCTGGACAATGATGCTGCCGCGACTGATACGGATCACCGGTCCTCGCGAGCTTGAGTCGAGCGAAATCTCCGAACGGTCTTTCATCTCCAGCAGGGAGCCGTCCTTCAGCCTCAACACGGCATTCGAATCCCGACCGGTCCTGATCACCTGTTCGAGGCTGATTTCCTGCCCGACCGCCACCGGCTTGGTCAGGTTTGCCTCGATGATCATCAGGCGCCCGTCGATCTGCTCGGCGACAGCGTTGAAGCTGTTGTCTGTCAGAACGTACTTTTCGAGTAACAAATACTGAAAGAGGCCGAACGCGACGATCAGGCAGGCGGCAATGGCCCACTTGAACGCCGGTCTCATTCCCGGCATGGTCGCTTGCTTGGTTTGCTGAGCTTGCGGGTTCCGTCTCATCCACAGAACCTTGCGGCACGCCACGCATTCGCGCAGGTGGTATTCCAGCAGGGTCCGTCGAGCCGGGTTCAGCTGGCGAGCCACGTATTCCGGGATCAAGGCCTGGTAATCCTCACATCCCTCGATCCTGTCGACCTGGGCCGGGGCAACCGTTGCTTGCTTCTCAAGCGCCGCCCAGACCCTGTCTCCCGCCTGGCCCATCTCGTCCCCGCTGAGGCTCTCGCTTTTGACCTGGTGCAAGGCCTCTGTCAGCACATCCTTGGGTTCTTTTTCTTTGGGGCTCATGATCTTCCTCCACGGTACGAACTCAGGTCCTTTCGGAGACGGCGATGAGCACGGTGAAGAGTGACTGCCACAGTTCCCCAACTGGTTCCCAGAAGCCGCGCAATTTCGCTGTTGGTTAGGCCTTCGACGTGACGAAGGACAAAAATCTCGGCGGCCTTGGGATGCAGTTTAGCGAGCACCGAGCGGAGGCGCTCTGCCAGTTCGGAGGAGGCTTGCTGGGTACCGGGGTCTGAGGACCGGTTGGCAGACAGCTCGGCCGCAGCCTCCAAGGGAACCTGGCGTTTACGCTTCCGCAACTGGTCAAGGGCCAGATTAACGGATGCTCGCCGGAGATACTGTGCAGGAGATTTAAGATCGATAGTTTCCTGATTGTGGAGCAGCCGCAGGAACAGAAGCTGCAATACGTCCTCGGCTTCCATCCGGTCGCCGGTGATGCGAAAGGCGGTCTGCAAAATCAGACCATGGTGTTCTCGGAACAGCTTTTCGATGTCCTCGGGAACCCGCCTTTTCGGCTCTTCACTGACGGCCATCTTCATCGAACCCATCTCGTGCTCGTCTCCCTGATAGATAGACGACCGAGGAGGGTCATTATTAACGGCAAGCTTTATCGGGGTTTCGGGAGCCAGTTTCTTCGCGGGCATCACAACTGAATACGAATCGCAGGCGCGGGAAGTTCATCGACCGTTCAGCGTTCACCGTTCAGCGTTCCACGGTTCCACGGTTCACGCGTAAAAGACCCGGGAACGGTGAACGCTGAACGGTGAACGCTGAACGCTGCTAGAACAGCTTTCTCAACTCCTTGGCTTTATCCTTCAGGCGGCGCAGGTCCTTGTCGAGATCCTTGAAGCTGCGTTCAAGGCCCGTCTTTTTCTGCAACGCCTCGAGGCTCAGTTCCTGATTCAATACATCCGAGAGGAGGGCGGCGAAGTTGACGCGGTGCTCCCTGTTCTTCAGATCGCCAGTTATCTTGAAAGGGATTTTCACCCGGTTACCATTGAACTTCAAGTACTGGACGAGGAGAAGCATAGGGAGCTTGAGTGATTCCTCCGGAGCCTGCCCGAGGTGAAGGTCCGCCAGAGTCACGGCGCCGGTCGCGTTGTACGTTCCATTCACCATTGAAACCGCGAGCTCCAGATCGGCGGTTCCGTCTGCGCCCTCAATCGTTCGCACGCGATTCTCGAAGTACGGTCGCAGGTTCTTGAGGTCGACGCTCGCGAGGTTCAGGTGCAACTCAGCCGACTGGTTGACCGCGTCAATCCATCCGGTCAGCTGCGCCTGGCCATCCGGCTGCCCTTTGACGACACAGGATCCGTCGATCGACGTGGCACCCCCGAAAATCGGGTACTTCAGATCTTTCAGCTGAAGTTCCAAGTCTTGCAGGGTCACGCGTGGGGAGCCGGGGACCGTCTCATCTACAATCTCGCCCTTCCCGTCTAAGAGCCTGATTTCCTTGAAGTCGGCGCGCGCGCCCGGCTTTCCGGCGGGCTGACCGCCGTTTGACGGTTGAGGCGGGCTCTTCTCCTTTCTCACCAGCCTGAAAGAGCCGGCCGCAATGTCGAGTTTAGCCACTTCGATCTCTTCGGTCAGAAAGGACAGGAAGGTCGGATGGGCTTCGACCGATCGCGCCGTCACCCCTACAGCCAGGGAGCCGCCGGAAGAGTAGCTGAAGTCGGTGAGCTTGACCCGGTTCCAGGAAAGTTCCACCTTCCCGACCGTCAAACCCGGGATTTGCTCGTTGGCGAACTTCCGGGTGAGCTGGGAGAGGTTGAACCAGAGGAGCAAGGCGGCCACGACCAGAGCGCCAGCGAGTACGAGAAGGCTGATTTTCAGCTTCTTCAAGGACATATGAAACCCGGCTGATTATAGCGCCTTTCGGGAACGGACAAGGAAGAACGGGGAAGGGACAGAAGGGACAGAAGGGACACAAGGGGCCTCACTTTCTGAGTCCCTTCTGTCCCTTGTGTCCCTTGTGTCGCTTCCGTCCTTTCCCGTGCTTCCGCCAGGCACTGTGTAAGACTCGTCTTACACAAAAAAGGGCCTTTAGCCGATATACGTCGTCTCGGTCCGAAGCTAACCTTATCTCACTTTAACGGTCGACCTTTTGGCGCGAGTAGTGAGGGGAATAACTACTCGCGCCAGTTTTGGTTTCGTTTGAAGACCTTATCCTGGACGCGAGCGGTTCGCGTCTTAAAACGCAAAAAAAGGGCTCCTTCGGGAGCCCTTTTTTTATGTGGTTAGCAGTCGTTGCCCGCTGCTATATCTCAACCGACGGGGACGAAGAGGAATAGGACTCTCTCTGCGGACCACCGGTTGTGCCGGTGGACCCGCTGGTTGTGCCGGTTGTCTGGCTGGAACTTTGATTCCAACCTTGGGTCCTGCGCTGCTCCTCTTCAGTTCGCTGGTAGTGGTCACCGAAGCCGGGGATTGCCTGGGAGAGATAATCCTTCAGTTTGGTGGCCCCGAACGCGATCAGCGAGGCGCGTACGGTATCGAGCATGGACCAGGTCTTGTGGAGCTCGCGAGAAGTGGCCGTGTTCTTGGGTGTCCGACGGCTTTGTTGTTCCAGGTAACTCCCGGTCGTGCCTTCACTCGAACCGGAATAGCCCTGACCGGTGAGTCCTTGGGCGGTATAGCTCCGACTCGCCGAGCTGCCTGTGTACTTGGAGCGCGATCTGCCTCCTGTCGGTATCATCGCCCCCAGAAGCAGCCCGCCGCCGAAGGCTATGCCCAGGGCCGTCATAGGTCGCCTCTCCACTTGAGCTCTCCAGTCGGTCGTGCTTTTGACTCGTTCCTCAAGTTGCTCGAGGTTTTCACTCAGCTCGCTCCGCTGGTTGTCGATGTGTTTTTTTATTTCGTCTGATCTTTGACCCACTGTGCATCCTCCTTTACGCTGGTGATCGTTTTCTGGGGTACGGGACTGACACTCTTGAGCCGGTTACGTCCGGCAAAAAAGAGGACAGCCCCGGCGACGGCGACGATGAGACCCACGAGAAGCGGCCCCAGCCAGTCCGGAAGGACAGCCGATAGCGCGTAGACCGCACTCAAGAGCAGAAAGCCGAGGGCGTAAATGCCCAGGAAGATGCCGGCCCCCAGCAAGGTGATCGCTCGAATAGCTTTGCTTGTTTCCTCGCCGATCTCAGTTTTGGCCAGCCTCACCTCGGAGCGGACAATCTCCTGAATGTTGGTCAGAATATTCTGCAAGAGCTGGGTGACCGACCGTTCCTCCGTTTCCAGCACGGCTTGCCGCCCAGTGGGAGTGGGGGTCACCACCCTGTCTGTCCGATCTCCTGGCGGTCTCTTAGGGTCGTTCATAAAATCTGACTCCTTTCCTCCGATTCTCAGTGTCTGGAACGACGGATAGCCTGCCCGAGCAGGAAGCCGGCGGCAAGGGCGGTAATCAATGATTTCCCGGGATGCCGACGGACGACGTTCTCGACATCCGACTGCATGTCATTGAAGTCATGCTCCCTGAGGTAGGTCGCGGTCCGCTCCATGCCGGTCCCCACGCTGCGGACGGCTCCCTGGACCCGCTCGCCTCCCGGCAGACGCGTGGCGGTATCCTGTACCGTAGACGCGGCTCTTTGCAGGCCGCCGGCCGCGGACACCCGTGCCTGGTCGGCTTTGGTCTTTCCGGTCTCCATAGCTCGGTTGAGCTGCTCCTTAGCCCGCGCGGACATCTCGGCAGCCTTTCGCTTGCCTTCCTCCACCATGCCGCTTGCCTTCTCCGCAGCCTGCTCACCGGTCGGCGTGGTGCTTTTCGTGGGATTGTTGAAAGTATCCTGATTGGCCATAGAAATTTCTCCTCTCTGAATTTTCTGATTAGCGAACTGGTCGGATGACCGCGGGGACAGGAATTTCTACAGGGAGAGAGACGAGCTTCAGCTTGCACTGGGGGTATGTCATCCGAACCCTCCAGGTCGCGTCGTAAAAAAGCAACAACCAATCCGCTCGGCAGGTTGAAGTCTCTTCTCAACATGTTAGCTAATCACGGCTTAAATGAGAAGTGAGCGAGCCTTCCGAGGTCTGCCCGCCAAGCATAGACGGCCAAGGAGACGCGGCTCGAGCGGCGGTCGGCTCTCCAGGCGAATCTGCCATCCAACCGGCTTTGCTCGGCTTTGCTGATCTTGTAAGTTAGAAGTTTGCCTCTTAACCTAGAGTAAAGGGGTGGGCCGCCCTGGAGCCCGCTGATATCCATCACCGTTGCCTCTGAGTTCCAGGAGAGAGCAAGGATCGAGCCCCAGCGAGCAACGGGAGCAACGGTTCTGACATTGTCCAGTAAAGGTCAAAATCGCGTGAACTCCGCGACTGCTGAGCCAGAAATAGTCTATCAGTCGTTTGTCGACACGATGCCGGAAGGAGCGCTCGTCATCGACCCCGAGACGCGTATCGTCTACTGCAACGGTTCCTTCTCGGGATTGTTCCTGACGGTGCCGGACAACCTCATTGGCGTTTGCCTGGCCGATCTCGTCGGGCCGGAAGACCGGAAACAGCTCTACAGACTTTTGGAAACGGCCGAGCTGCTGCACTTCACCAAAGGACATGTCACTCTCATGTGTCCGGCGGCGCCAGTCCTCACCTGCATGTCGTGTGCAGTTCTTCCCGGTGTCAGCCCTCCGGTTTTCGGAGTTGTCCTCAGCCCGGCTGCTGCCCTGTTCGAATCCCAGACTCTGGCTGCCGCGATTCTCGATCAGGCCACCGAGGCGATTGTCCTTTGCGATCACTCCGGGAGGGTCACGCATGCCAACCTTGCCGCTCATCGGTTGGCCGGCCGAGATCCCTGTTCAATGCCGTTTAATGAAGCCTTCCCCTTGAAAAGGCGGGTGATCGGCTTCCGAGGGCCAACCGAATGCTCGGAAATCGAAGAGCGGCTCCTGTTCTCACAGTTGTCTGCCGGTCGAATCGTGCGTGGCATCCATGCCTGCCTCGCCCTTGCGCACCGGCACGTGATTCTGCTCCTGAGTGCCGGCCCGATCGGGAACGGGACCGATAAGAGCTTTGGAACGGTCGTTACCCTCACGGATATCACCCGGCAGACGGAAGTTGAAAGTGCTCTTCGGGCGAGCGAGAACCGGTACAGTCAGGTGGTCCAACAAGCCGCGGAAGGGATTTGCCTGCTGGACCCCACCGGAGAAATTCTCGACGCCAACCCAAGCTTGGGACTATTACTGGGACGCAGAGCCGAGGATCTGGTCGGCCGAAGAATCAGGGATGTCGACTTCCTGAGCCAGTTGGAACCCGACCGGGCCAGGCTTCAGGAAGAAGCCGAACGCCAGACAGTGATCGGTGAGCGCTGTCTGAACTGGGAAGATGGAACTCCCCGATTTATTGAAGGCAGCGCGAAGATAATGCCAAACGGCACGCTGCTTCTCATCATCAGGGATATTACAGAAAGGCGGTTGCTGGAGAAGGAGATCGCAGAAATCACCCGGCGCGAGGAACGCCGGATCGGAAGAGACTTGTACGACCTTCTCGCCCAGCAGTTGGCCGGCGTCGGCTTTCTCACCAAGGTTCTCGAACAGAAGTTGCAGGCCCGGGGACTCGAGGAGTCTCAAGACGCCCACCGAATCGGAGAACTAGTGCGGGAGGCCGTCAAACAAACACGAGACCTGGCGGAAGGTCTGTGCCCAATCGAGTTTAATGCCGACGGCCTGACGAGCGCGCTGAAAGAGCTTTGCAACTCCTCTGAAAAACATTCCGGCATTCGGTGCCGGTTCACGGTTTCCGGAAGTCCGGTCTTCGCCGATGCGGCTTCAGAGGCTCAATTGTATCTGATCGCCCGTGAACTGGTCCGCGCATCGGTCAGCCTCGCGGACGCCAATCACCTGACGGTCCGGCTGGAAGGTGGAGACAGAACCACCCAACTCGTCATCGAACACGACGGAACATTAAGAGGGATCGAGACACCTCTGAAGATCGTCCGCTACCGAGCCTCGCTGATCGCCGCCGACCTGAGCGTGCGACGCGAGGCCCAATTCTTGCAGGTGCGATGCACGCTCAGACAGGAGAAGTCCGGAGCAAAGACCCCGGTTAGCAGTTGACGTATCCGAGCATCCAGAAAACGAGGATGAAGATCAGAATGGTGGAGATGCACCCTCCACCGAGCTTCCACGCAGCAACGCCGGCCAGTAAACCTCTCATTGGACCTTGCATAGATCTCCTTTTTCGGGTGGACGAAATGAAATAGGGACTTAATCCACAATTAGGGCAAAAGTGCTGTGAAGTCAAGAGGTTCAGGCGGGACCCGACCCGGATTACGAGCGGAGCGGAAGGGGCGGGAAGGGCGTCTCTGTCGTCTTCCCCGGGGCACTCAGCTCTCATCGCCGTTGGCGGCGGGTCGGGTCCAGGTCTTCGAGCAGCTGGTCGACCTGGCTCGCTTTCAGTGTCTGTACTTTCTCGAGCCGCTGCGAAGCCTGTAACAGCCTGTCCAGGTAAATGTTCTCGCGTTCCGATGACCAGGCGTGTGCAAAGTGTTCCTTGAAAGCCTGCCTGATCCGCGTCTCAGAATAACCCGAAGGGGCCTTCTGAACCACCGCGTTTTCAACGATTGACTGGATCAAGACCAGCTTGTATTTGCTCAATCCCCAGATCAGAAAGATGCCAAAGCCTAAAACTAGAACAGCGGCGACGATTGTCCGTTTCCTCATAGCAACGATTTTCAAAGAAGTCGGAGCATTTGGAAATACGATTCGTAATCCAAAGGAATTCCGCGCCGGCAGGCATGTCCGACCAGCACGTTGAGAAAGAACGCGCGCAGCCATCGGGGCAGCAATCTCGTCCGCCGGGTTCGTCCGTGCGCATACGGGTGCTTGAAGTAGAACTCGAGGACTTGTTTTAAGGCTCGTTCGTCCAGACGTATGGCCCGGGCCAGCGAAATCCGGGCGATTCTCATGGGCCCACCGCCAACCTCAACTGTCCGGTTGTTCAGCTGGTCCGTTATGGCCTGGCTGTTATCCTCGGCCGCCACGGCTCTCCGCCCGAGAAGGGAGAGCGCATCAGGATAGGTGATAATTCCAGCTTGTACGTTTTGCGCCAGGTTCAGGCAGAAAGCGTAGTCCGGGTAATCCCGGAAGAACTCCTTTGTCAAAGCCCCGACGGCCTTTCCCTGGCTCGGTTCCCCGGTCACGAGCTTATTTTAGCAGGCATGCTAGAATCGAACTCGATATGGGGACCGCAGTCTGCCTGGTCAGCGGCGGGATGGACAGCTTAGTAGCCGCAGCGCTTGCTCGCGAGAAGGGGTTTGAACTGGCCTTCCTCCATGTCAATTATGGCCAGTTAACCGAATCCCGAGAGTTGCAGGCGTTTCAGCAGATTGCTGATCACTTCCGGGTAGAGAGTCGACTGGCGGTCAACATCGGCTATCTGAAAGAGATCGGCGGCTCCGCTCTCACCGACC
>RPQK01000069.1 GCA_003819755.1 Acidobacteriota bacterium
AATCACAGACAATCCGAGACAAATGACGAAAAGGCGTCTTCTCATTTGGGTCCCCCCACTCGTTTAGTTGTTGGCTGATCGTTTGAGTGTCGCTTATTCGGCGCTCCGCCGTAGTGGTGTTAACTACTTGATATAACAGTACACGCTTTATGCGCTTTGAAGCAAATCGGAACAAATCTGCGTCGAGGATCGACGCTTCCGGCCGCTGATTCTCAGGGCATATGCGAAGTCGCAACACAACCTGGCGCTTCCTTCGTGAGACAGCGAAAAGATTTTGCTTTCCTGACCCGATCCGTCAGGACAAGAGAGTTCGAAGAAAAGTAGGCGGACCCATGGTGGAAAACGGAAATCACTAATCGACCAAAACGTTCACCCGGAAGTCTATACCTGACATTTAGTTAGGAAGGCATCTGGAGGCGGCGAGCGGATTCGAACCGTAAAGGTTTTGCAGTTCTTGGAACCAGGGTTACCAAGTCTTACCAAATCTTAACAATTTCAAGGGCTTAACCGGTTTTGACAGGCCGGACCCCTACCAAATCTTACCAAATGCTACCAACCAAAATGGGCGGCAAACGGGCGGCGGATTTCGGCGAAAAAGCGTTGTACTCAACTAAAACGGTTCCCAGTGGCCGCTGGAGCCGGTGGACCAAAGACAACCTTACGACGCTTCGCCATCATCGCTTCGGATCGTGTCCTCCGGCTATCGTCTCTGCGCCTTGCGGTCCTCGACGAGCATGTTGCGGAGGTAGACGTGCAGGTTGCCGTTCCAGGGCTTGGTGCAGATGTCGATGTCGCCGTCCCCATCCACGTCGGCGGCTTTGGCCTCGTGACATTCCTTGCCTTCGAGGATCACGTGCTCTTTCCACTGCCCGCCCTTTCCGTCGACGTTCTCCCAGACGAAGCACTTGGGGGTGATCTGCGAGAGGGGCCCGCCCCCGGAGTAGGCGTCCAGGTCGCCGTCGTTATCGAAATCGGCCACGGCCAGGGAATGGAAATCCAGCTGCGTGTGATCCGCCGAGATCAGGTGACACTGCCACGACCGGGCCTTGTCCTTGTTCTCGAACCATAAGACGCGGGCATCGACGGTGTCCGCCTCCGCCTCCACGACATCCAGATCGCCGTCTTTGTCCATATCGCAGGCCCAGACCTTGATCGCCAGGCCGTAACGCTCGGGCCGGTTGCCGCCCGGTGGAGTCAGGCCGGTCCGCTCCTTCCATTGCAGCCCCCTGCCGTCGAGGTTCTCGAACCACACATCGCCCCGGACGACATCGTTGTCCCCGTCGGCGTCGAGATCGGCCACACCGCGCGGGCCGACGCCTCCGTGGATGCCGCCGCTGATCTTATGAACGATCCACTTGTCGCGCGGATTGGCTGGGATCTCGTGCCAGACCGTGAGAACCTGCCCCTTCTGATCGCTGCACGCGACGACATCGAGCTTGCCGTCACCGTTGACATCGACCGGCACTTCATCATGGCAACTGATCGCGCCGACGTCGAAACGCTCGAAGGCTTGCGTTCGGGGTTTGCCGGTGTTGCGGTACCAGGCAGTGCCGGCTATCTGATCGATCCAGCCGTCGCCGTCAATGTCAAACGCGGTGCCGCCGACATCGGTGCGGGCGCCTTGACCCAGATCGTGTTGAATCCACTGGTCCGGGCCGGTGTACTCGAACCACCACGTCCTTGTCCGCTCGCCGACGACCCAGTCGAGGTCGCCGTCCTTATCGACATCGACGAGCGATGTCTGGCCCATCTGGTTTCCCACCTCGGCAATCCTGTGATATTCAAATCGCGGCATCTCGGCCCATGCCGCACCGGCGGTGACAAGGGCAACCTCGACAGATACGACGACGAGAGCAAATGTTTGTCTGCGGCGTGCGATCATCTTTGCCTCCTCCCCCCACCCTGAACTGTTCTCGAACAGGCGTTCGCTGCATAGCATAGTCTCGTTCGCACTTTACCGCGATTGGTAAGATTCCTGTCTTTCAATCCCAAACCGAGGCATTCCTGTTCACTTCCCTGTCGGTGAATCAGCGCCTTGTTATCATTACTTCGCACGGGACCCGCGGAGGCAAGGAGAACACAACGCGCGTACGGGTGCCGACAACCGGCAACGCCCGCGTGGCGAGCACTTTGCCTCCGTCCTTCTGCCGCACCATGAACGTATACGAGCCGGGCTTGAGCAGGGAGAGCTCCGCCTCCATGGGCCGCGTTTCCTTGCCGAAGTGGAAGAGCTCCGCCGAGAATCGGTCGTGGGAAGAGTGCGTCACCAGGGCAGCGATCTGGCGTGGCGGCGTCAGCCAGCGCACGGCGTTGAGCGGGAAGACCAGCGGGCTGCCGGGATCGCCCGTGGCGCAGGAGTAGAGGATCTCCGGCGCCGGCTGGGGCGGGGCGCCCTTCGCCGCGCGTTGCGGGTAAATTGACGTGAACTGCATGATGCGATCGGTCTAGCGCATTTCGCTGGTATAGGCTTGCCAGTTGGATCGGAAGGCTTCGGCGTTCTGGAGCAGGTCGTTTTCCAAGACAGTCGGGTCGCCTTTCAGGCGGTACTTCACGTAACCGGTGGTATCGGTCTCCAGCAGCTTGTCGTACTGCTTGTCGTTGCTGAGGAAACGGTACTTGCCCAGCGTGTCGCTCAGGGATCCCCCCGCGCGTGGCCAGCCGGCAGACCTGTGGTTGGGCACAGCCAGTTGGGCGGCACACCATGCTTCGGAGCCTGCTTCCGCGCCCTGGGCCTTGTCGCGCGCCGCCGTGCAGATCGCCGCCATTGAGCGGATCGGCTCCAGGTAGCGGTCCTCGCCGGTCATGTGCCAGGCCAGCAGCAGCGTCCCGGTCATCAACCGCAATTCCCCCGGCCAGTTGTACGCCGCATCGTTGCCAGCCAGAGGGAACGGCTGCCACCACGGCTTGCCGGGGATGCCGACGTTCCCGTCGGGCCAGTGGAGGGCCGATGGGAGAATGCCCGCCGGCTTTCCATTGTCCGCCCTTGCAGCGGCGTCGACCCAGACCTTGAGCCATTCCCGGGCCAGCGCGCCAATGGCCGGATCGCCCGTGCGCTGCCAGTACAGCATTGACGGCTGAATGGCGGTCGTGTGATAGACCGTGTCGAAGCCCCGGGCAGGCGTATCGTCCACGCGGTCGACGCTGAAGTAGATCGACTTGAACTGCAGGAACCGGCGCTGGTTGTGGCCGGTCCAGAGGTCGCCCATCAGGCCGGTCAGGTGCGTAGCCCGCTGTTTCCAGACAGGGTCGTCGGGCTTCAGACACGGCACCAGTGACCGACACCAGTGACCGCACTTCGCAGAGCAGGTTCTTCCTCCCCGGTCGCTCGCACCCATACCAACAATCGTCCGCCTCCAATTTCTCAGATCAGTTACCTCATAATCACCATGATCACGAAAGCAGCAGTGACTACCACAAAAGTACTGACCCACACGAAGACCTTTGCCGGCCAGAGGTCTCCTCCCTCCAGTCGCAGCGTGCGCGGCTCTTTGGCGCTAACCGGAAGGAGCCGCGCACGTTGCGAGCGTTTTGGGCGAGCGCTTTTAGTAAGCGGACCACCCACCTGGCCCCACAACTTTCCAAAAGACACTGTTCGAACAGTTAATCCCGCGCTGATGCTCGGCCGAACGAGGTCGATTGTTTCACCCCTTCCGGCCCGCCTCCTTGCGCCTCCGTAGGGTTTCCATCACCGCCAGATGTGCGTCATTTCCCGCGCGAACCGGGAGGCATAGGACGAGCGTCGCGTTATCGTCGCGCATACGGGGCCGGCTCTCTTGCGCGCGATACCGGGCGATGAACTCGACAAAATCCCAGGCCGGACAGGAAGGCGGTTCCGGAATTGCCGGGGGGTTGTCTTCCGGCTGGTCAGGCTTTGGTGGTTCAGGCACCCTCTCGGGTCGCCGGAATCGTCTGAGCAGCCGCTGCAGGCGTCCGATTAGGGAGCGGTCCTCCTCCTGGACTTCGACAGGTGCGCTCCCTTTCGCGGTCGGCTCGGGGTTCGCTGCGGCCGATTGCGTTTCAGTTACACCCGCAGATTCAGGCCGGACCGCCAGCAACCCGAGCAGAGCGGCAAAGAGCAGGCCGGTCTGAGAGGATTCAACGCATTGCAGGATCCACTTTCCCAGCGCGTCGGTACAGGCGATCAGGACATCGCCGATCTGGACCCGACTTTCCCAGCGGCGATAGTCCAGAGAGGTTTGGGGACGATTTGCCACCAGGGCCGGGTGAACTCCAAAATCCTTGGAGCTATCCACCGGAAAAGTGCAAACCTCGCCATCCGCCTTGAAAAGCACCAGGCAACAATCGCCTACGGCTACGGCCTGAACGCTAACGTCATCCTCGTCTGCCGCGCTCTCCAGGATCGCTGTCAATAGCGTCGCCTGGCTCCCCTGAGTCGCGAACTTTTCTCGAACGTACCACGGGATCTTCGCTCCCTGCCCGATCGGGGCGAATGCGCGTCGAATCCGATCGAGCCGTGCATTGAGCTCGTCGTCGTCCAGTGTCGGCCAGTCCGGTTCGGCGGCCGCCACCAAGGCACGGGCCCACAGGCCGGAGTGGACTGCCTCGGTGGCGCCGTCGGCAACGGCGATCAGCGCCATCCGGGCGTCTTCGGCGGTCGAGAGTGATTCGGTGCGCGCGCCGTCATCGTTCTGCTCGGGCCGATTCCCCTCTTTGGGAGCGGTCCAGGACCGCAAGAACAACTCGAAAGGCTGGCTTTGACTCATCTTAGGAAACTTCCACGATCGGCTATTCCATCAGCTCCCGGATCGTATTGATGATCGCTCCAATGAAGCCAATGCCCATGATCCCAAAGAAGACAATCATGGCGGCCACAACGAGTATCCCGAACACCTTGCTGGCCCTTCCTTCACTATCCGCGCTGGGCGCCGTCTCTTCACGCGTGGGGATATCTTTCGCCGGGATATTTTTCGAAGCGTCCTCTCTGGCCGGGGTCACTTTGGGAGGAACAACTTTCGGAGGGGCAACTTCCGCACGGATCTGTTCCTGATCGGGCCTATAGGTCGGGCGCCAGGATGAACTCAGCAACTGCCTCACAGCGTTGTCCTCTACCACACGGGCAAAGACCGGGACTGCATCCAGACCTCCCTGAGCCGCAGCTCCGAGGAATTGCGCCAATCTGCGGACCGGCGCATCGGGAGACTGCGCCAGCTCTGTGAACAGCGCCGACTGCCGCGGCCTCCGCAGGTCGGGCTCTCGCACGACCAGACAGTTGTCATCCGTGTGGTAGCGCCGCCAAAGACCGCGGTCGAGGCAAGCCAAAGACAGCAGGATCACCAGCGCGGCGAAATGGTCCAGGCGCTCGTCGAAATACCCTCGATCGCGTTTGGGATGTTGGTAAGCCGGCAGGCCGATTTCCGCCGCCGTCAGATCGTGCTGACGCATTGCGGGTACGAACATGCCGTCGTAATCGACCAGCTTGAGGAAGCCGTCGGGCATGACCAGGATATTCCCGTGCTGCAGGTCACCGTGCGCGATGCGCTGCTGCCCAAGGTTCTGTACAAGGAGCACCCAGGCCGAGCAGAGAGCGCCGTTATCCAACCGACCTCGCCGCGTTAGAGTCTCGTCCAGGTAGTGGTCCAGCAGTTGGCCCTCGGCCCATTCCATCAGCAGCGTCGGATACCAGCGGCCGTTAATCTGGATGCCTCCCTCGTCATAGTCAAATGAGACCAGGTGGGGTGACTTAGGGCTGCGATGGAGATGTTCGTCGATAAGTCTGTACCGGAGATGCCGGTCGGGCTGGGCCTTGTCGAAAACCTTCAGCGCATAAGCCTCGCGCTGGTTGGTAAACTTGTAGACCGCGCCGAAGTTACCGGAGCGCGGTGAGGGAAGCTTGAGCGCTCCCATCCGGAGGTTCGTCTCGACCTGCGCCGCATGGAGCCGGGGGTCTTTCAGATTGCGTTTGGGGTGCAGAACCGCGTTTTGATAGTCGTCCCGCGAAGGCCACACCCGGGTGGCAGTGCTCATGGCTCCTGTTCCTCCTGGCCTCCCCCGGTCGCGCCCTCGTTAGAATCAGGCAATTTCCATCCGGTCCTGAATTGCGCGCGTGCCAATGTCGAGAAAATCGATCATCGTCACGAGGTCGGCATTGAAGGCATAACCCCGAGCGCCTTCTCCCACCTGGTAGCCTTTGGCCTGCGCCTGACTGCGCAAAAGGTCCGGCAATGGGCTGGACATCTCATGAAGCTCTCGCGCCAGCCCCTCCAACCCTGCGGCCTGACCATCATTGGGGAACGATGTGGTCCCGCCGCCCTGTTTAGAGATGTGGCAGTTGAAAACCAGCACATTCCCGTCCGACGTGCCCATCTGCATCAACTCCGACACAACCGGGGCTGGACTCGCGTCCGTGTAAGCGCCGTCGGTCAAGTTGATTACGATGGGAGGAAAACTGTCCGAATGTTGGCTCAGCCAGTCGCGCAAGGGGGCGACCACGGCCTTGAAAGCCGCTTTCATAGGGGTCACCCCCTGGGCAACGGGGTCGAACCAGATTGGTAGCTCAAATTCCTCTTCATACACCCCACCGGCGCCATCCGGCACGCGCCGCCGACGCTTCTCGGTCCGCTTCGGGTTTTCGGCTATATCGGAAATCGACAGCAATTCAGCGCCGAACACCGGTTGGACCTGGTCCTTTCCGCCGTAGCTCCAGACACCGACGCTGAAGTACGGCCGCACCCCGTCCTCCCTGGCGCAACGGAGGATGGCGTTGTAGAGCAGGCGGTTAAGGGCGTCCGCCACAACCTGCTTTTTCTTCTCTCCCGTCCCGCCCGCGATGGGTTCATCCATAGAACCGGACTGGTCTACGAGGAAGACCAGGCAGGCAGGATTCTTACGGGAGATCTCCGCACTGTACGTCCCGCGTCGCAACAGCATATCCCTCCGATTGGGCTCGGGAGGCTGGACTGTCTCCCGCCGTTCTAAAGACGGAGAGGATGTGACATGCTCCGACGCTGGGTCTCCGCATTCGCCGCAAAACGTCTCTCCCGGCTGGAGGTCGGGACAATCCTGGCCGCAGACATTGCATTTCATAAGTGTCCTTCCTCGGCTGTCTTACTTCTCTTTACTTCTCTGTATTTTCGCCAAAGTCCCAAGCCCCCGTAACCGTAGGGGGCGAAAGCCAGGCAAACCTACCAAAAGAACGAGCGAACAGTAAGCTCAAGCTCGCTCGCGCACCAAACCGCAAGCCCATTCACTGTCAATCGAACGTAATCATCGGGGGCGACAACATCCTGAGCAGCAGTCTCGGGCAACACAATGACGGAAGCTCCGATCGGGATTCGCTCCGGACGTTTGGCAAATTCATCCCAATCAAACTCGGCGGTTGCCCCGTCAATATCCAACACTTCCAGGACGAGTCCACCGCCGGAAGCGGCCGAAACAAAACGGTTGAGGAAAAGGTGGATCAGCCAGCCTCGTTTGGCCCCGGGGTTCGCGAAAGAATACCACTCGGTAATGAAACTGTCCCGACGACGTAGCTCACACACCAGATCGTCGTCGCCATCAATCCAAAACTGGAACGTAATTTCCTGCTTGTTCTCGATCGCGGCCTCGATTTCGCGTGCAGAAGTCGGCAACTGCTCTCCTTCTAAAGATAATGACGTGGCTTGTTTGGTGGTAGGGTTGGCCAGCACGACGCCGAATTGTTCCATGTCGCCGGCCAGCCGGGCGAAAGAAAACCCTGGATCCCGCAGGATGAGATAGGCAGACCGGTCGCTCATTTGACCTCCAGACCAGTATTTTCGTCGAACAAATGGACATTGTCCGAACCAAGTTTGCGCTTTGCCAGATCAATGACCTCCTGCGGCGTTTCCTTGGTGAAATACGCTTTCGCGCGTACACCTCTTTGATCCGCTATTTCTTTCATTACCATCAATGATCGAGCCGTGTTACTCATCTTTTTTGCCTTGCCCGGACCTCCCACGGCAATCAATGTCCCGTCAGGACCCACAACATCGACGTCCGTCGATCCGCGTGACGTCTTGATTTTCTCTCCCGACACTCTCCCCCCGACCAGATCGGCAATTTTCTGCTCCCGGCCGCTGCCCAGGCGGCGAGCAGCATCTCCGCCGCCCTGCCCGCCCTCTAGCGCCTCGATGGTTCTTATGGCCTTGAGAATGCCTCTGAACGCCGCCCGCCATTTCTTCGAACGAACGAGGGCTTCTGTCTCCTTTCCGTCGGAGGCCGTCCTCACGCGCGGAGACATCCGATAGTCGAAGCCGGGTGTCGGCGCATCCGGGTCGGGCATGATACCGACGACAATGGACCGCAGGATCTCATGCACCGACCGATCCGACCCGAAGCCGGCATGGCTGATTGCCGTAGCGCCGGTCCCCTGGCCCGTTACACCTGCCGAGATGCCGTACAGGGGCAGATCGCTCTGAAGATCGACGGCATTCCGTTCATCGCGCGTCAGGATGCTCCAGACCGGCACGGTCCCGTCACCGGGACCGAGCTTGGGCTGTTCAGTCAGCTTTATCGCTAAGACCTTCACAAGTCCGAGTCTGATCTCAAAGATCCCATAGAACCTCTTGCTGATACTAATCGGAATACCAAGGCGGTTAAGGAGCTTGTGGACCAAGCTCAGACTGCCCCTCGGGGCGCCCTCCAAGCGGAAACGGACCGGGGCGTCCTGGCTTCCACCCCCCGATCCACCTTCTTCCTGATTGCCGTCGACCGACTTGTCCTCTAAAAGCTTGATGTCGTCTGAAGAGGACCCGCCGGCGAAAATCTGTCGGACCGCGTTGACTGTGAATCCCAACACCTTTTCCTTCAGCAGCAGGAGAAGGTCGTCCATTTTCAGCCCCAGGCGGAGGGCATACTTTGACTCGATCTTCAGCGTGAGGGAATCGACCGTTTCGCCGCCCTTGCCGTACAGGATCAGGCAACGGGGCGGAGGTTGAGGCCCCTTCTCCTCGTGGAAGTCGCGGCCTGCCCGAAGCAGTTCGTTGTTCGGCCACAAGACAACCCGGCCTTCGCTGTCGTACCTGACCGGCTGAGCGCCGAGCGGCAATAGCATGCCCGAGAGGGACAAAACATGCCCCTCGGATACGAAACCGAGGGCTGCGACCAGGTTGATCACGGAGTGGCCGTCTTCGAGCTCCTCTTGCAGCAGGTTAGCCACACAAGCATCGACAAGGTCCTGCAACTGGTCGACCGAGACCGGCTGATCCACAGTCTGCCCCTCGGCCTCGACGCGAACGAAGGGGTAATAGGGCGCTGAGAGCTGATAGATTGAGGGGAAGTTGCGTAGGAAATCACGGACGTTCTGATCCAGCCTACCGTCCTTGTTAATTCTGTCGAGGAGGATCAGGCTGCCGTTTTGACCGCCTCGCACAGGAGGCTTGCCGGTGACTAACCTGAAGAGCGGCTCTGCCATTCCCATCGATGGCGGTCCGAGCATCACGCAGGCGGCTACATAGTCCTTCCAGATTTCTTCCCCCGTCAGCGACTGGTCCCCGGCCGTCGGACCGCGCTGTTTTCGAGCCGACATAAACGGGAAAGTGTCCGCGCTGTTACGGCCGAAGTGCCAGGCGATGAGGGCACCCATGTCGTGGGTCAACAAGAGGACCCAGCGGTGCTGGGGCTCCACATGACCGGGATAATAGGATTGGAGCAGCTCGTCAATCCTGCAAGCGAGATCACGCTCGTGCTCGCGGTTATCCAGCCGCCAATCGTAAGGCATGAAGAACAATCCGAGATGTTCACCGGCGCCAGACGCCTGGTTCCCGGCCTGGTCCGCTGTCGTCGGAACAGCGTCCGTCTCCCAGTAACCTTGCTCCGCCATCAACCCTTTGATGAGACCGTTATAACCGTCCCGGTCCCCATCGGGGCCATAGATCAGATCGACGGCTCGGGTCTCCGCCCCTCCCGCCGCCCGTCCCTTGTCGTCGAGCTCGAGCAACTTCAGGAGCTTCTCCAGTTCTCCGTCCGAAGCTCGGCTGACGGGGGGCCACAGTCGCTCAGCCCCCGCATTGAGTTGCGATCCCTCAAATCCGGGGATGAACAGGATCGGGAGTCGAAATACGAACTTGAAGCGGTGATCGCGCCAGACGTACTCGGACGGCGTCCGGACGTTGTTGAGCATGATGCGGTCGGACGTGGCAATCAAGTTGTTGTTCGAATCCCGCATCTCGACGCGCACCGCAAGGGAGAGCGCCATCTTGCGCCAGGTCTTGGAGGGTCGTGCGGACAGTCCGGGTAGCCCGTCGGCGGGCGCCCCGAAGTCGGCGCGAAGCCCGTGCCAGGCGCCACGCAGCCGCGCGGCACGCTCACGGTCCGCGTCGTCTATCAAGCACGATCCGCCAGATGGCGGACCTGCGCCGCGCTTGACGTATCTCGTCTTCGCCCTCGACGACTCGACGTAGATGTCATACTCTTTGGCCGTGTGGCCAAGGATCAGATGAGCCTTGCGATGATCCCGGTCGATCTGTGCCGGTAATTCGAGGGAGCCGGCGAACCGGAGCGGCTCTCCCCTCTCATTGACTACGGCGAAGCTCCAGAGGAGCCGGCAGTCACCGGCAGGAAAATGTGACTCGCCGGATTGGTATTCCAGCTCCATACAGTAGGCGCGATTCTCGTAGATACGGAAATCGGGGCCGCCGGTCTCCATAACGAGCGATCCCAGAACGGCATGGCGCCCGCCCTTCAGCTCCACCTTGCCATCGAACCCATCGTCGATCACCAGCGCGTATTCCACCGGTCCATAGTGGATCGGCTCGTGTTTATCGCGTACCTGGTACTTATAGAAAGTGACCCGGGGTTCCCCTCCAGGGCCGGAAGGGCTTCCGGGAGTGAAGAAACGACCACGGTCGTCGACCTCGATTCGACGCTCGGTGATCAAGTCGTTCGGCTCGGATGGCGGGAGCTTGCAGCCGTTTTGAAGCTTGGGTACCCCCTGGCTTCGGTCCCGGACCTCCAGACGGATCGCGGCGTCCGGTGACCGGACTGCGCCGAGGCCAAACGGGTTCTCGATTTCCCGTCCCTGGGCATCCATCAGCCGGCCACTCGCCTGCAACTCGACACCCGGAATCGGAACGAAATCGCCGGTTTCAGGCTGGGCCGACGCCTGGCATCCGGAGATCATGATTTCCTGTTTCACGGGCTGCATTTCTTGTATCGGCTGCATGCCCTCTCTGGAGCTGGAAGCGCGCTTCCACATCTCCCCACCGGCCCATCGACAGGTCACTTGGAGGTCGACCAGTTCGACATATCCCGGCTCCTGGATGAGGAACGGAGGAATCCACGTGGCCCGTCCCGCCTTGCCCGCAGACGGGCTAGCGAAGGAAAGATGGTCCCACCGGGGGTTTGTTGAGGCTACCGCCTTGACGATCCTTATGTCCTCCGTGGCGGGCGCCGGCTTGTCGAACAGCCGCAGCTCTGCCGTCAGACCGATTCCGTTGCGACCGGTCGCGCATACCTCCGGCGGGTTCGCCTGAACCACGAACTCGGGTTTGGCCCCATTTATTCGGACGGGAAGTGAAGAACCACGCGCCGGCGCCGGCCAGCCGGCCACCTCTACCTGAACTGTGAACCGCACTTCCACGTCGCGCCACTCCCACGGGACCCGAACCCTGGACTGCCGGGTGCTCGGCCCGCCAGCTGGAGTCAAGTTCTCCGGAACATAGCCTGGTTGACTGGCGCTGAACTGAGCGTGAAGGATGGTTGGCATTTCGCTCCCCACTGTGGTGGCCGTGGCGGTGAGCGTGATCCGTTCGTCTCCGTTGGCGTCAACGTCATAGGAGTCAGCCTCGAGAATCACTTGCCCCGGCTTTGGTGGCTCGGGCGCCTTGGGGGGGACCTTCACCTTCGGACCGACGTGCGACGGCTCCACTTTAGGGGGAACCTTCGCTTTTGTGCCGATTCTCTTCCGTCGTTTTCTCGCGATCGCGTACGTCGTGAGCGCGGCTGCCGCCAAAAGCCCGGCAAGGATGGCGGCCGCAGCGATCATCTGAGCGGTGGGATTGGCGGCGCCGGCAGTCGGAGTGAATGGAGGCTCTTGAGCCGGCCCGCTGGCGTCACCGCCCGGGGGCCCGACCACGTTGAGCGTTTTCTGTCCTTGGTACGTCCAAGTGTTGATCCCTCCCGGCGCCGCTCCGTGGCGGCCCTCCACGATGATTTGGACCTCGCCGCCTTGTTGAGGAGCCTCGAAAAACACCTCGATGTGCGATTGCGCCCGGGTGAATCCCTCGAGGTTGGGCGCGATGACGTACCATCCGGATTGTGAATACTCCCCGTAACTGATCGAGCTGTGTGTAATCGTCCCCCGAGTGGCGCGTACCGTGAACAGGGCATTGACGACCGCGGACTGACTTTCACGAATGGGCGGTCGCGTCCTGAAATCGAGGTCGATGGAAACGGTTATTCTCTCGCCCGGCTGCAGCATGTCGCGTTCGACCGCGATTTTGACCGGTTCTGCGTCAGGGTTCTGAGCACCCGCCGGAGAAGCAGCCGCGACTGACAGAAGGAGCGAAATTACAAGGCGGCGCGCCATATTCATTCCAGTCACTCCTCGGAAGGCATGCGCGTGCCGCAAAACGTGCAAAAGTTCTTGCCGGCGGGAACTATTTGCCCACACTGCGGCTTCGGGCACCGCCGCTCGCCGACCGCATGGGGGATGGGCGCCGGCGCTCCGAGTCGATGTCCACAGTTGGTGCAGAACTTGAGACCGTGGTCAGTCACCTGTTCACCGCAGTTAGGGCAGAAGTCCTTTTTCGGCGGGAGTTTTACTCTGCACGAAGTACAGAAGCGTGCACCCGGTTTCACCGGCTGGTGACAGGAAGGACAGAGCCGGCTGGGACCGAGCTTCCGCTTTGCCAATCGAGCTGCGGTTTCAGGGTCTCCAGGGCCCACGAGCGAGCGAATGAGGTCCAACGCCTCGGACCTGGTCATTTGGAGCAGGCGGAAGCTGGCGCTGTCCGCCGAAATATTCTCTGCCTTGGTTGCCCAGATGCTGCGGGCGCAACAGAACAGACCGACGTGGGCGATCGTTACGCGCTGGGGTCCATGCCACAGGTTGGCATTGAAACCGGCCGTCTTCACCAGCTCGACGAAAGGCGTGATAATCGCATGCCCTTTCGGGGTGAAGCCGTATCCCCTCGGGACGGGTCCCACCAGGTCGGCCGTGTCTAAGGCGGCCAAACCCGCGGCCATGCGCCCCCCCGTCGCCTTCAGATCGAAGGGACAAATCCGCTGTCCTGCGGTCACGCTCCAGCGAGTGTCCGCATGGGTGAATCCTTCATTCAGGCGGGTTTCCAAAAGATCTGGGGTAAGCACGGGGATTGCCGGGGGCGTCCGCGCGAGACGGGTCCGCAGCCATGTCGTCTGCTGGGCATCGGCGGTGGCCAGGAATGCGGCATAGGCGACCAGATTCAAGGTGACCGAGGGCGTGTCGGGGTGTCTACTGAAATCCGGCAAGCCCAGAACGGATTCCACCAACGAGATCGCCTCTACAGTGCGCGGCAACAGGGTCAGGTCGTATTTGCCATCCTGGGTCTGGAGGGCCACAAAGGGGCCGTCCGGCGCGCCACCGTGCAGAAGAAGGACCTCTGTCCAGGTCGCGTCGCCAGCCGCGTTCACCGTGCAGGAGAGCATACCGGCGGGATCTGCCGCGAGGCGTAAAGTCTTGGCTGCGTCGTCTGACAGCTGTTGGCCGGCGTTGGAAAGGATGGAGTTCTTCTCAAGCAGGCGAATCGGATCGGCGGGCGGCGGCGCGTCCGGCAGAGCTGAGCGGGGGCCAGGCGTCACTCCCGCCAGCGCCAAGGCTGCTCCCAACTGCGTCGTATCGAGTACGAACCGGGTGCCCGGGGACTTGCTGCCCATACAACATGGCTCCTGACGCTATATTAACAATAATTGGGAGGAGTTCTGTGTACTTCAGAGCGGACCGGATCGGTTTTAGATCGGATTCCCCCTTCCTCCGCCTGTTGCCTCTGGCTACCCCAATGCGCAAAAGTCGGATCTTCTTGAATGCTTCAGCTTCCCCCCGGGAGTGAAAGAGATCGCAGCGAATCTGGAGGTTCAACCAGAAGGAGGGTGAATTCCCAAGAACCAAGCCAGGCGAAGAGCAGTTGCAGGAGTGACTCGAGGCACTGGTTGAAACGCTTTGCGGCCCTCAAAGAAGGATTCGAGGTCTTAGTAAAGAAGGAGTGACAGGATACCGAGTAAAGTACTTTGAAAGAGAGCGTCAAGTGCAAGCGGGTCCCGAGGCAAAGGGGAGGCGAAAAAGTGTTGAGAATGACGACACCATCGAAACGACTAAAACGCCTACCCAGAAACGGCGGTTGTTCAGCAGTTTACGAAAGTTGGTTGGAGGCGGCGAGCGGATTCGAACCGCTGAGTAAAGGTTTTGCAGTTCTTGGAACCGGGGTTACCAAGTCTTACCAAATCTTAACAATCTGAACGGCTTAACCGGTTCTGACAGGCCGGACCCCTACCAAATCTTACCAAATCTTACCAACCAAAATGGGTGGCAAACGGGCGGCGGATTTTGGTGAAAATGCGTTGTACCATACTTAACATGAAACTGCGTTGCGTTAACCTGGTTTGACATGGCCTCGACTCGGGGGATGGCCTCACTCGCCAACAGCAAAATACGATACTCTACGGCTGACAGCGCGAGCCCGGCACATCCTGTTGCGCGTGCTCCTCTCCGAACTCGAGGTTTTCCTGGAAGAGCTGTTCTACACTCGAGAAAGCGCGTTTTCGCTGACGAACAGGTTCCGGGCCCGAAAGGCTGGAGGACTCTCGAGAATCAGAACCGCCCGCAGTGAGGCGAGAGGCAAGGCAAACCAAGGTTCTCGGAGGGCCCGACTCGCGCTGCTCGTCCATTGCGGCACAGACAGGCGGAACCTGTTCGCAAGTTCCTCTGCCACAGCTGCAAGGTAGGCATCCTGGATCCGACCCGGCTCGCCAAGTGGGGGAGAGAGAAGCGGAGGCGGCTCCTCAAGCCGGCCGCTTTCCGGAAGCGCATAGAACTCATCAAGAAAGTTACCGAGACATAGGTCAAAGGACTGACCGCCGAGGGTCAGGCGAGCCACTTCCGCAAGCGACCTGGGCCTCATATCTTCCCCTCCTCGAACAGACCTTCGACGAGGTATTGAGTCTTAACTGAAATCCTGCCTTCTGGGTAGTATCTCGCGACAAGATCGAGCACTTCGTCGGCAGTCGCCATACCAAGCCGGCGGACCAAGAAAACGATGTCCGAGACGTCGGACGCCTCCCCGGTCGTTCCTCCAATACGCGCGGCCATACACTTCATGGCGAGGAGGTATTCCGGGACAGGCATCGTCAGGCGCAGGTTTGGGAACTGGGGCAGATTGCCCGCGGTCACTTCCGGCTGCCCTGGAACAAATCCTTTCACAGCATCATTGAGCCAGTTTTCGGGAAGCCCCTGCCGATCGGCAATCTCCCGGGCAAGTTCGCGAATCACCTGAGCGGGCTCGAAGATCGCGTCCACATCCTTGGTGCTGGGACGCGCGTTGAAGGCCAAGACCATGACCGAGCCGCCAAACAGGCACAGTTCTCCGGTGACATTCCGCTGCCGTAGCGCATCCGCAAGATTCTCAAGCGCGATCAAGATCGTCTCTCGATCGAGAGCGGAGCCCGATGATCCATTGCCGGTTTCAGGGGCTGCCATGAAAGCATTCTGCGGCATAGACTAAGCATGTGGCAAGCGTAGCTATGGGGGCGGTAGGGGAATTAAGTAGACTGTTTGATCCCCTATTTCCCAACGCAAACCCTCTCACAGGGAAAGTTCCTGCTTTCTGAAGCACAGAAGTGATCCCCCACAAGCCAAGGGCAAGGAACAAGCTGTTGGAAGATCGGCTGCCTCGCCAGCGCCAGAAGGTCCTGATCGAGATCCTGGACACCTTCCTCGCGACGCCGAACGCGCCTGAGAAGTTTTCTTCTTTAGCTGCTGGTTTTTGGCGCGCTGTGGTTGGGCGGCGCGTCGGGTTTTTCAAACCGCCCCCGGAGGGCGTTCCTTAGAAGGCAACCGTCGAGCCCTGGAGCACGATCGTAGCGCAGGTCGGCCTGCGGCGGAACCGGCAACCAGCGGAGGCGGGGGCGCGGGCGGGAACTCGAGCAGCTGAAAACTCGACTAAATATGCCAAATTGGGGCCTGCCAAATTGGGGCCAGTCTACTCTTTTCCCTTTTCTTGGATCCTGAGAAAGGCGTCGTGTCCCTAATACTCGCCGGCGATTTACGCTTACTGCTGGATGACCAACCATGTTCACCTGATGCCATCCCGCAGTACGAGACGTCCCTGGCCTTCGTCCTCCGGGACACCAACGGGCTCTACGCCATGTAACTTCAACCGCAAGTATGTGCTTCTCCGGCCACCTCTGGCAGGCCCGTCTCTATTCGTGCCTTGCCAGCGAAGATCGTCTTTGGTCAGCGATTGGCTACGTGGAAAGAAACCCGGTTCGAGCCCGAATGGTGGTCCGGGCCGAGGAGTATCGCTGGTCCAGCGCGGCGGCTCATTGTCTGAACCAGCCGGACAGTCTGCTGACTCCTTTGGGGCCAACCCCTCAGCTGATTTCTGATTGGTCGGCCTGGCTGGCAGAGGAAGACGATCCCGAAGAGCTCAAGGCCATCCG
>RPQK01000070.1 GCA_003819755.1 Acidobacteriota bacterium
CGCCAGCAACGGGTCGACCGGCTGCTCGGGGCCGAGACGTTCCACGTCCGCTTCGGCTGGGGCCTCCTCGCCCGCCAAGTCGGTCGGGCCGGGCTCTCCATATTTCCCGGTTTGGCCTTCCGGCAGCCCGCTCACCACCACAATCACGACGATCACAAGACATGTCCCGCCGAGAGCGATAACGGCTGCCAGGCACCCGAAAAGTCCCTTGTGGTGCAGGACGGTGTCCTTGAATCCAGTGCCGGCCTTTGCCGGTCTGGCTCGAACGCTCCTCCGTAGTGGCGGAGGAATCGGCGGGACGGCGGCGTGGTGTGGAGGCATCGGCGGAACCGGGGTTTTCAGCACTGGAATCGGAGGGGGCTCAAGGATCGCGGGCCTCTGCTGAGGCATCGGGGGAGGAGTCGGAGCCTCAGGCGCCGGCGCCGGCAGGGCCTTTCCACACTGCGTGCAGAAGCGGTTAGCCTCGGGCAGGGGCGCTCCACACTCGGTACAGAAAAGAGCACGGCGCATGTTTCACTCTCCTCCGTTGGGCTGAAAACTGGCGAACACGGCGGCGAAGCTCGGCGGCGTCTTGCCGCCCAGACTGACCAGCTGGAAGGCCCAGTAACGCCGGCCGCGGCCCAAGTAGACATTCCAGCGCGGTGTCCCGTCGGAGGACTCGCTTGGCACCGCCAGGCCAGTCAATTCCCCTGCCATGAAGGTCTCACACTCGGCGTCGCCCTGCCCTTTCACCAGCTCACCGGCCAGCTCGGGAAGGTGCTGTCCGAAAGGCTGCCGGGTCGGGGTGGAGCCGGCGGGGCAGATCAGGGCAAAGCCCCGATTGGGCGAGACAAAGCACTGCTTGCCTCCCGAGAGGCCCTGATCGGTCATCGTCTGCCAGCCTGCGGGGACTCCCAGAAGATAGTCTCCACCTGGTGCGGGGCTATAGAGCGCCGGCTGGTTTCCTCCACCGGAGACCGTGGTCGAGGACTCACCTCTACGGGGGAGCGGCGGCGGCGCGGTGGGCTCTGTAAATCGAATGACGGCCGTTCCGGTCCCGAACTCCGTCCCGTTGGGGTCTCGCACGGTGACCTTCAGATTGCACGGGCCTGCCTGGCTGCGGGTCACGGTCACGGTGCGCCCCGTCTCCACACTCACCAAATGGCTGTCTTCATTGACAGCCCACTCGTACAGCAGCGTTTTCCCCGGCCGTTCCGGCGTCACATTGACCGAGGCGGTGACGTACTGGTGAATAACCGGATCGACGCGTCCGAGAAACGCCGCCCCGTGGGTGATTTGCCACTGAATTCGCAAGCGGTAGGGCCGCGCCCTTAGAGAGCCCGTCACTTCGCCCAGATCGTCGCCGTAAAAAGGCGTGCGTGACAGCGCCGTGAGCTTGACCGGCTGGTTGGTCACGGGCTGAAAACGGACGGCGCGAGTGTCCTCCGACTCGAACACGAGTGTCGCCTCTTCCGGCCACGGCACCCACCGGAAGTCCATATACTCGGCCGACGGGTTGGGAGTACAGACGATCTTCGCTACCACCTCATCACCGATGTACGGACTGGCGGGCTCAAAGACGATTTTGCGCTCGGGGATTCGGACCTCCACCGCTACCTGCCCGGACTCCGCCACGGTTGCAAGCGTGGGTCCGCGCTGTTCGAGCAGGACGTTCCAAAGCAGCCCCTTGCCGGGACGGGCAAAGATAGCCTCCGTTTGCGTTGCCGCCATCCCCTCCTGGGGATCAAAGCGCACCTCGGGGTGCGGTTGCCACTGCAGAGTCAAGCGGCTCCGATCGATGGGCCCGTTCAAGGTCAGACCCGCGTCAACGGTGGTCGGAACTCCGAGAAACATCTCGGTGGGTCCCCGCGGCTGAAGGGCCATTTCGACGGCAACGATAGTCTTCTCTGCCTGAGCGAGTACGGTCTTGCCTTTGACGGCCTCGACTTTGATCTTGAAACTGCCGGGCGAGGTCGGCGTAAACTCAATTTGTTTGCCGGTATCCGTTACGGCCCCGCTCCACCGGTAGGACACTTGATCGGCGGGCTGGCCCGCGGCGTCGTAGACCGCCTCCAGGCGTCCAGGATTTCCCACCTTGAACCAGCGGTCCGCCCCTTCTATCTGCAGATTCGCGCCCGCCCCGATGGTCACTTGCCTGAGCAGTTGCTGGATCTTGGGCCAATACTCCTGGACCTGCTCCGCCTTCCCCTGGGCGTGCAGCATGACTCTGAGCGCGAGAGGCGGCGCCTGGTCCACGTTCACCCAGTAGCCTTCCTCCCGCATTGTGGACGATCTTCGTGCCACCCACGAGAAGGCGGGCTGCCCCTGGAAATCAGCCTCCCCGACACCGACGCGGCCGCGGCCGCTATTCATGAGCTGGTCCCAGTCCGCCAACGAGGGAACGAACTTGTTTGTTCCGAGGACCTCGACCACTACCATGGTGTCGTCGTCGTTGTCATTCCACGTGCCGATCAGGAGGAAGGAAACCTGGGCGCCTCGCACCGGAATGGTGCCGGCGCTGGGTGCGCGTTTCAGGTTCGTGTGGATGGTGCCATAGAAGACTCTCCAGGAGTCGTTCAAAGGACCCCAGCTGAAACTGGGGCCGGGGGCTGTCGGGGGGTCACCGGTTCCGGGGGCTTGTCCCGAAGAATCGCCGCCGGGAGCTTTCCGGGGGCCCGGCTGGGTGGGTACCGGGGACGGAGAAGTTTTGCTTTCGTCCTCCCTCTTGGCCGCCGCCAGAGGCCGCGCCCTGAGCTGGACCTGGATCGTCTCTCTCGCCGGATCGTAGCCAGGGGCCTTCGGCCACTGCGCGCCGCCCGCGAAGCGGGGGTCATCCTCATACTCGACGTCGACGTTAAGGGTGACCGGCTGCTCAAAGGATCGCGGATCATAGCCGTAGATGTCGAGCTCAACGAACTGGCCTTTGACTCCCCACGTCGCGAGGTTGGCGGTCCAGGCTGTCGGCGCGCCGTCAACCAGCCTGTTCCCGCCCGCCGTGATAATGGCCCGGCGGATCCTCCAGGTGGGGCGGATGTTGATGCGAAGTGTCCCTCGATTCGGGCGCTTGTACAATCCAACCCCGACCAGACTGCGGATGTCGAATTGAAAGCGATGGTGCGGGCCGTCCTTCTCAAACGCGACTCGCACCGGCTGTTGCCAGATGTAGGTCCGGTAGGACGGTAGCGTCGCCAGCTCGTCCAGGACCCAGGCGGGCGGGCGGATGCCGCGGTAGCCCCCACGGCGGTAGAAGGCGGCGAACTCTTCGAGGGTGGGGATCCAAACGCCGGTCATTTGCCGGTACTCGTTCTTCTGGGCCTGAGTCAGCTCCAAGACACCGCCTCCGCCGCCGCGAGCCTTGTTCGGATCGCGCCATCCCGCCGCAAATGCGCACCAGATGGCATGCGCGGCCCCCCAGATGTTCTGCTGCTGCCCGGCGGCGGCAGCGCCGGCCTGCCGGACCCGCTGCTCGGCCTCTCGCAACGCCTGTTCAAAGCCCGGCAGATACGCGTCAAGGAGCAGCAGCGCGTTCTCCGAGTACTGCTCCAGGTAGGCGTCTTCGTCGTCGTTGATCAGCCGCGTCCCGCCCTGGAAGTAGAAAAGGGCGTGTTGCGCCTCGTGCCAGCAGGTGTTGCGGTTGGCCCCAAACTGGGTCTGCCCGATCATGAAGTCGCGATACAGGTTCACAGCACCCTGAGCGGACTCGGTGACCCGCCAGTCGCCGTTGGCGAATCGCGGGTTGTCCTGCACCGGCGCCCTGAAGGCACGGATCCCGGCCCAGTAAGCCCGGACCCGGTAGTTCCCATTGAATCTGAACACCTCGTACTCTTCATCCTGCCCGGTTCCGGTGGGGCGCGGGATCTGAGCGAAAATCGCCGGGTCACCCAGGGTGATCAAACTCCCATAGCCCCGGTAATTCGGGTCTTGGGGGTCCGTCGGATACCGGGCCATGTAGCCTTCCGCACTCTGCCAGAAGCGCGTCACGTTGGCGCCCATGGCGTTCCCACGCTGATCCTCGAAGCTCATCAGCTGTCCGTAAGCTGCCGCCGGCCACCCGAGTAGGCTCAGCCAGAGAGTCAGAACCACTGCCCGTGTTCTCCTGCCCGCAACCGGCGCCGCCTCGACGTGATGCCCAACTCTCGACTTCATCCGTCTACCTCTTTCTCGCCTCTCCTTCACAGCGGGATTGCCACCTGTTCGAACACAGCTCCCGGACATCGTTCCCGGAGAATGTCGAGCGCCCGCTGGAAGACCTCGTCAGTGCAGTACAGGGCTACCGGCTTGCTCAGGCGTCTCTTTCGGATCAGGATCACCTGACGCCGGGGATTGAACTTGACGGTCCTGACTCGCTCATACTCGATGAAGAGGCTCTGCTCCGACTCCGCCAGCAAGCCGGCGCCAGCCACCAAGGGGCTTCGAAACAGAATTCCGACAACGGTAGTCCCAAAGGAAATACCTTGGGCCGCTTTGCCCGCAATACTGCGGGCGCCTCGCGTTGTCAGCGCAAAAACGCTCCGCAATCCGCCGAACAGGTCAATCGCCAACATGGCAATAAAGCTGATGACCAGACAGACGACGAGGAGAATCGCGGCCAGCAGGAAGCCGGCTGCCCCGGCTCCGAGCGCCGTGAAGAGCAGTCCCACGAAGCAGGCACCGGCGCCGAATCCCAGTAGCACATATACCCACATGGCAGGATTGAAGAGGACCCGGACCCTCTTCTCCCAACCCATCAGAACCTGCTCGTCGCCCTGCTCGGAGAGGTTGTCGTCCAGTTCGGTCATACTTGCCCTCATCTTCATGGATTAGTGAAACGCTACGAGTACCTCGGGCTGGAATGGGGAAAGCCTACGGCGCTCCTCGCCTGAACACAAACCGCCGGGTCTTCCTGGTTCCATCCCCGACGTGGTACGTCAGGTTCATCGTGAGGGTCTGGCGATCCGATGAAAGCGTTGCGCGAATGGCGTAGATCCCAAAATCCTCCTGAATGTATCCGTCGTTGATCAGCAGCCCGCCGACGATCTCACCCTCCTCGACATCCTCCAGGGTGAAGCTGCCCAGGGACGACTCGCCTTTGAGCTCGTACGGGTGTTTCTGGGAAACCGCGGTATCAGACTTGCGTACCGTAAATTGGTACCGTCTCTGCTCAGGACTGAACTGCTCTGTGCCTTCCCCCTCGGCCAGGATCCAGCCACCCTCCATCGAGCGAAACAGAGCTTCGACATCACTGTCGCTCGACTTCTGGGAACTCGCCACGTACCACGTATAAACGCCTGCACCGACCATCAGAACCAGTACCAGCACGACGATGCTGCCGAGGCAGCCGAGTACCCAGAATCCGGCCTTGGATTTCGGCTTGGCTTGGGGTCTGCTATCAGGGATTACGGGGATCTGGGCGCTGACGGGCGGTTGGTACGGCGGCGCCTCAGCTGGTGTCACAATTTCAGGTGGCGACGGTATGGCATGCCCGCAAGAGGGGCAGAATCGCATTTCCGGTCCGGATGGAATCGCAGTTCCGCAGCCGCTACAAAAACTGGCCCGCTGTGACATGAATGCCTCCTGGTATTAATTCAGGATCACTGCCTCCTGCGCCCGAGCGACGCCGACAAGTAGCGGCTCGAGAGCGCCGCCCAGGCGAGGAAGCAATGAGCTTTTGTGAAGAGGCTGAGGAGCCATTCCACGGCAGGCAGCATGAGGCCCGCAACGTCGCATCTGCAAGCGACATAAGGCGACAGGGCGTGTCGCGGGGAGTGTCGCAGGGGTGTTGGGTTGAGCGACCAACCTGAGATGTCGCTTCCTTTACACGAACTTCGTGTAAAGTTCAGGGCGCCGGCCACCGCACTCCAAAAGAGAGCCCGCCCGTATCAGAAATCTCTTCGTCGATAGGACCTGACCGAGAGGGCGAGGGACAGGCTCACCCCGTGCAAAACGGCGATCAACAACAGGCCGGCAAAGGCAAGCCTGCACCGGAGATCGTCAGTCGGTCGACCGAAGCCCAGCAGCTGTCGCAGCCTCCCCCCTGGCTGACTCCAAAAACTCGGGTCGGCGACCTGCCAGACCTCCGCTAACGCGGGAACCAGGGCGACCAGACAGCACAGAGCAAGAATGATCAGCGAGAACGTCACGAATCCCCGGCCAAGCCCCCACCGGAAATAGCAGGGATAATATATTGAAAAAATCAGAGTTACGGTAAGAATGAAGGTGATACCGCCTGACCAGCTTGCCAACTCGCTCACCTGGTCTCTGATGGAAAAAAGATGGGAGAGAACGCCGGCATAGCCGGTGACAAGGAGGTATCCGCAGACGGTCACTCCGAAAGCGAGCAGGTAGCGCTCCTGCACCAGACGGTGACGTTCGACGGGCAGGCTGCACACGAAGCGGTCAGTCTCGTACTTCCAGTCGACGGCCGTTATCCCTGTTGAAAGAAAAGCGGTGATGAAGATGCTCGACAGATAGTAACCCCTGCCAAACGCAAGGAATTGCGCTCCGTACAGCAGGAACCCCGGGACGGCGATCCAAAGGAAAATTCCAGCCATCCTGACGTCTTTTAAGAGCAGGTTGTACATGGGCCGCCTCCGTCACATGTCCGCGGTTCGAGAAAGAACGATCGGGTCCTGAAAACCAGCTGCACACGGTCGAGTAATCAGGAACATCAGGTCTTCCAGCGAGGGTTTCTCAATAACCGCACGGGACGAGAAACGGCGGCGCGCCTCGGCCGGATCGTCGCTTAGCGCCTCGAAGCCGTACGGGTTCAGCTGGACTCCCCGGAAGAACTCCACCTGTATCTCGTTGAGAAGCTCTCTCCCACCTTTGACAACCACCCAATTCTCGAACACATCGTCCCGGCTGCTCGAAAAGACCAGACGGCCGCGGTGGATCAAGGTGATGTAATCAGCGATCCGCTCCAGGTCTGAAGTAATGTGAGTGGAGAAGAGGACCGACTTCTCCTCGTTCTGGATCAGGGCCGACAGACGCTCCAGCAATTCGTGCCGGAAAACCGGGTCGAGCCCGCTGCTTGGCTCGTCCAGAATAATCAGCTGGGCGTGATGGCACAGCGACAGAACCAGCGAGAACCGCGTCTTCATGCCCCGGGAAAGTGTTCCCAGCCTGCGGCGGAGCGGAAGCTCGAATTCTCCGGCGAGCCGGCGAAATTGCTGGTCGTCCCATTGCCTGTAAAAAGGCGCAACTATGGCGCCGATCTGCGCGAGGGTCAGGTACTCAGGAAGGCCGCCCGTCTCGTGAACGAAACCTATGCGCGAACGGATACCTGCGCCATCGAACCGGCTGTCGTTCCCGAAGACCCGGATTTCACCGCTGTCCAGCCGGGCAACGTCGAGAATCAACTTGATAAGCGTCGTCTTTCCGGCGCCGTTCGGGCCTATCAATCCCATGATATAGCCCGTCGGCAGGCTGAACGACACATCGTCCAGCACAAATCCCTCGTAGCTCTTACGGACCTTGCGAACCTCGAGGACGTTCTCCATAGCACACCTTGCCTAGCACTCCCGGCGGGCGAACAGCCATTCTGAGAATCTGCAGGAAACGAGATTCAGGATGACGAGCAAAGCCAGCCATCCCAGGTAGTAAAGCGGAGGGCCAAGCTCCGAGTAGGCCGTGTCAAGCCACGCGCGAACCGGCACGACCAGGCTGCTGAAGTTGAGGCGCCGGGAGCTTACCGATACCAGGATCATGGTCACAACCCCGAGGACCTGCAATATCACGAGAGGAATGATCAAACCCCACAGGCCGAAGCGAATAACAACCGGCAGGAAAACCGCCAGGGCGAGTGAGATACAGGTCAATCCCACCAGGAGGACTCCCGGTGTCAACAAGCGCGGCAACTCGGATCTCATCCAAAGAGCGATGCCGATCAGGGCCGCGGCGAACAGCCCGAGAGTCGAGGCATAGGCCCACGCAGAGAGATACCGGTACCGGGTGACGGCCTTTCGTGTCAACGGCAGGCTGCAGATCAGTCGTGTCGATCGAAACTTGTCCTCCCGGGAAACGAACGAAAGCGGCAACAACGTGGCGATCAGGCAATGCAGGGCGATCAGTTCCTCGGGGCGTATCGGATCGCCGAGCATCAGCGCCGAGTTCAAGACGACAACACCGAGGAACAAATAGACCAGCGGGCGGTTCGAATACCAGTCCTTAATCAGGAAGTTAAGCATGGGGGCCTCCTCGCTCCATAAACAGCATGATGTCCTCCAGGCGCGCCTGCTCGACCACGACCGCGGCCCCCAGGCGACGGCGAACCTCGCGAGCGTTCGAGGTGAGCGCCTCCGCCCCGTACGCGCTTTCCCTCGCTCCAATCAGCAGGCTCCGCAAGTCGCCGTTTAAGAGATTCCTTTCTCCCTTGACGATCCCCCAGTGATCCTGAATCTCGTCCCGGGCAGCCGAGAAAACCAACTCTCCGCTTCTTACGAATGTCACGAAGTCCGCTATCCGCTCGAGGTCCGTAGTGATGTGGGTCGAGAACAGAATTGCCCGGCGCTCGTCCTGCAAGAGCTCTCTTAGGTGCATCAGGAATTCACGGCGGAATACCGGGTCCAGGCCCGACGTCGGCTCGTCCATGAGGATGAAATCGGCGTGATGCGCGAGCGCCAGCGCCAGTGCGAATTTCATTTTCGTCCCATGCGAGAGCCTCTTGAACCATTTCTTGAGCGGCAGCTCGAAGGTGCGTGCCAGCCTCCCGAACACGTCCTCGTCCCATGTGGGATAGAAACGCGAGACCGCCCGTTTGATGTTTTCGAGCGTAACGTCTTCGGGGAAGCAAGGTTCGTCGTAAACAAAACCGATGCGCGCCTTCACCGGGACCTCGTGCTCCAGCAGATCAAGACCGAAAACTCGGATCTCTCCGCCGTCGCGCCTGGTCAGGTTCATGATGAGCCTCATGATGGTGGTTTTCCCGGCGCCGTTTGGCCCAATCAGCCCCATGACGTACCCTTCCGGCACACGCAGTGATATGTCACGCAGCGTGAAGCCCGGGTAATGCTTGCGTAGATTTACAATCTCGAGTGCGTCTGCCATCACTGTTCCTCCGTGTGAAGGAGCGTAAGCATCGCCGCCAGCTCCGGCAGCCCAATACCGAGCATCTTGGCCTCCGCAACGGCTGCGGCGAGTTTCTCCTCCACCGCTTTCATCTTCTTCTCCCGCAGGAATTCGGCGTTCTGCATGGCGACAAAGCAACCCTTTCCTCCGACGGTATCGATGAACCCCTCCCGTTCCAGTTCCTCATAGGCGCGCTTGGTCGTAATCACGCTGATCTGCAGCTCCTGCGCCAGCCTGCGGATAGAGGGCAGCGGGTCACCTTCGGCCAGTTCCCCCGCAAGGATCTGGCTCTTGATCTGCCGGGCGATCTGCTCGTAGATCGGATCCGGTGAGGCATTGGAGACGATGATTTTCATCCGTTTCTCTCTCCGCACTATCGATTCTTCCCGCCGTACTCATCGTACTTACTGTATATAATGCATATATACACCAGAGAGTTGCTTCAAAGCAACAGGAAAAAACAATAAAAAAATCTCAGTTCAGTTTCTTTTTTGAACAACACTGTGTCGCACATCGTATTATGTGTCGTATGGCTAAGGACGACGCACAGCATCAGCTCAGAGAAGCGCTGAATCTCGAGTTACGTCGAGGCGCGGTCATCCTGGCGGTTCTCAGCCAGTTGACGACCGAGCACTACGGATACTCGCTCAAACGGCGGCTCAACGAAAAAGGCTTCACGATCGACGAAGGGACCCTTTACCCGTTGATGCGCCGGCTGGAGACTCAGGGACTGCTGGCCAGCAGCTGGCGGATCGAGGACGGGCGGCCGCGACGTTACTACCAGCTCAGCGACGCCGGGGTCCGGATCTTCGAGGAGCTGAGGACGGACTGGAAACATCTCGCCGACACCATGGGAGGGCTACTCAGATGAGCCAGAACATCTCAAAACAAGAACTGGTGACTCGCTACGTGCATGAAGTGAAGCGCATCCTCGGTAAGAAGGCGCCTGCGGACCTGGGCCGCGAGCTGGAGTCCTTGCTGAACGAGTCGATCGAAGCCCGTGAGGCCGAGCTGGGGCGCGAAGCGGAGCTCACCGAAGTGGCCGGGCTGATCGCGGCCTTCGGGACGCCGGAAGAAGTGGCGGGGCGTTACGTCTCCCGGCCCAGCTATCTGATCGGGCCCGGTTTGTATCCGGCTTTCCTCCTGGTCGTTAAAGCCCTTGCGGGCGTAGCCGCCGGGGTGCCCCTTATCCTGCTGCTCGTTGCGGGCCTGACTCCTGGCGGTCGGTTTCCCACGTTTGCGACAGGGCTGGCCAACTGGTTCGGACTCTCGTACCAGATCGCCCTCTCGGGCCTTGGCTGGGCGGTCCTGGTTTTCGCGATATTGGAGCGGTGTGGAATTTCGACAGAGTACCCGAAGGAGACCTGGGACCCACTCTCGCTTCCGCCCGTTGATGATCCGCAGCGCGCTTCTCGAATCGGTTCCACGGTCCGGCTCTACTTCGTGATTGCGCTGATGATCCTGTTCAACCTCTTCCCGCAGTGGCTCGGTATCTATCTCGTGACCTCGGGCCAGGACCCGCGGTTCGTGAGTCTCGACCAGCTTGGGATTCATTTGCCAATGCTGGCCCTGAATGTCTGGTGGCTGTTCGCCCTACTGCAGAACCTGTTGCTCCTGCAAAAGGGACGCTGGACCTGGCCGACCCGCTGGCTCCAGTTCGGACTAGGGATCTTCGGCGCCGCCATCCTTTACCAAATCATGCGGGCGACGGCCAGAGCCGTCGGCCAAGAGGCGTTTTCGACGGCCATCGGAAATCCGCAGCTGGCGACGATCCTGGCCCGACTCGTTCCATCAGTCCTGTTCATGATTCTGGTGATCGTGCTAGCGAGCTCGGCCCATCGGCTCTACCACCTGGTCCGCCCGGTGACTGCGTGAACGGGCAACCATAGCAGCCAGAGTCCCGAAGAGCTGCTTCATTCGAGACCACGAGCAGTCTCGAATGGTCTGGGCACGACTGCCGTCAAACTGGCATAGAGCCCAGGCGAAGGGACCTCAAGGACCCCAAAGACCTCAAGGACGTTGACCCCGGTCTGGTCCTTGAGGTCTTTGGGGTCCTTGAGGTCCCTTCGGCCTGGGCGCTTAGGGGGCGCCCGCGAACGACGCTAAGAGAGCACACCCGGCACGGAGGCTCGTTTCGCGCTGTTCGCGGGCAGCTTGAGCCGGGCGCTTGGAAGCTGATCTTCGGCCCGACTTGCGAACCTGAGACCGCACTATTAGTAGCTAATTAACGAGCGATGAACCTGAGGTTATGCCGAACTTTGCCTGATCTTTCCCTAAGGAAGGGGAAGTTGCCTTTCTGGACGCATTCATGCGCCTACTGCACTGGAGATCCACGGAGTATACTGGCAACCGATTTTGAACCTATGCAGACCAGGCATTCCGGCACGACTTTCGAACCCGCTTACCTGGGGCCTCATCGGAATGGGGAGCTGAGCAAGCGGGCGGACGAACTCTGGCAGCTGATGGAAAATTGCACGCTCTGCCCGAGAGAATGCAAGGCGAACCGCCTGGCTGGCAAACAGGGAGATTGTCGAGCCTCGTCCCAACTCGAAATTGCCTCGTACCATCCGCACTTCGGCGAAGAGCGGCCGTTGGTCGGTCGTGGTGGCTCGGGGACGATTTTCCTGAGCCACTGCTCGCTGCGCTGTGTCTTCTGCATCAACTGGGACATCAGCCATTGCGGCCACGGTAATTTGGCGACCGTCGAGGAAATGGCGGATATGATGCTTGATCTGCAGGACTGCGGCTGCGCCAACATCAACGTGGTCACTCCTACTCACTATGCTGCGCACACTCTCAAGGCTCTCGACATTGCGGCCGGGAAAGGACTGCGACTGCCGCTCGTTTACAATTCATTCGGCTGGGAGCGGTTGGAGATCCTCCGCCAACTCGACGGAGTGGTCGACATTTATCTCCCGGATTTAAAATACGCGGACTCAGAAATGGCGGCCACGTACTCGTCTGGTGCTTGGAACTATCCGGAGATCGCCCAGGCAGCCTTGGTGGAGATGCATCGGCAGGTGGGAGTGGCAAGGCCGGCCGCCGACGGCCTGATTTACCGCGGCCTCATGATCCGCCACCTGGTTATGCCCAACCAGGCTTCGGGGACCCGGAAGGTAATTGAATGGATTGCTCAGAACCTCCCGAAAGAGACTTACCTTAACCTGATGTCTCAATATGTTCCCGACTACAAAGCGGGCAGTTACCCCCAAATTGCCCGGAAAGTGAGCCGGGGGGAATACGCGGAGGCCGTCCAATGGGCGAAAGATGCCGGCCTCACGAATGTCGACGTTCAGGGTTACCACTTCTGATCGCACTCGAAGAAGGAGAGTCTCGATGAAAAAATCACAGTGGCGAATTGGATTGCCGTTGGCCTCGTTACTCCTTGTTCCGGTCCAGGCCTTCCAGGACAGCCCTCCTCAACTGACAGATGACCAGCTGCGGAAAGGGACGGCGATCTACCCTCTTCAACTTAATGCGGAGGAGGATCCAATGCCGCTGGTCAGACAGTATGAGGGGCTGAGAGTGACCGATGTCCTGGACGCCATGCAGGCGATTGGTCTTCAGGATATCGGAATCATGGACAAGACGATTAGACCGCTGTGGCGCGACACGACCGACAAACTGACCCATCGCATCTGCGGTGTCGCGGTCACCTACCAGTACCTGCCGACCAATAAGCCGCAGCCTGCGAAGATGCCTTACGAGGAGTTCAGGAAGTGGCACAGCCACTGGTACCAGACCTACGCACCCGAGATGTTTTCAAGGGTGCTGCGGCCGGGCACGGTGGTCGTCATCGACGCCCAGGGGATCGAGGACACCGGTTTTGTGGGCTCCAACAATGCCCTGGGCTGGAAATCCAAAGGAGCGGCCGGGGTGATCACGAACGGGAGCTGCCGGGATACCGATGAAATTATCCTGGAGAAGATTCCTGTCTATTCAAAGTACCAGGGAGGCGGCACCCGACCCGGCCGGATCGAGGCCGGCTCAATCAATCTCCCTGTTACGGTAGGGGGAGTTCTCGTGCGCCCGGGAGACATGGTCGTCGCGGACGGGGACGGGGTCGTGGTGGTCCCGCGTGAGCAGGCGAAAGAGGTGGCCCGGATCGCCTGGGATATTGCCCAAGGCGATAAGAAGGGGCGCCGCAGCCTCTACGACCGTATGGGCATGCCCACCGACTCGACCGTCAAAGAGCAGCCCTAGAGCGGGTCGCGTGTGTGAGAGAAATTCGCTGATTGGCAGGCTCGGCCGCCTCGGCAAGCCCGTTGCCTTACCTCCTGCCAGTATCCGTCTGGAGGAGCGTCTTCACGACCTCTTCAAGGGCGTTGATCCGCTCCTCCTGCGTGACCGTCCTTTGTCTAAGGGCCGCCGCCTCTTCCTTCAGGCGGTCATGGGCTTTCGCCTGCTGCACGGTGTAGAGCGTCAGTTCCTCAATCTTCTCCAGCAACTTCATCTGGAGCGCGCCGAGGTCTACTCCCGATTCCTGAATCTCGCTTGCGTTCGGGACATTCGGCAGGTGTTTCTCGGTGTTCACATACTGTTCCAGTTCCCGTACCGGCATCAGTTTGTAGTCTGGCTGAAAGACATAGTCAGGAACGGGGGCGGCTGGCGCCCCATAGAGGATGCTTCCCCTGACACGCAGGTTGCCATGCACTTCCAACCGTTCGGTGGGCGTGCTCGTTCCAATGCCGACGTTCCCGGAGTTCAGGATGACCATCCGCTCGGTGTACAAATCCCGGTCCACGAACGCGAACCTGCCGTTTTGCTGTGTGTCGGAAGCGATGAAAACCAAAGCGGCATATTCAGGCATGTTGCCCCCGACCCGGCCGCGAAATTGGAACTTGCCGAGGTAATCGCCACCGACTATGTCGACGGGAGCCGTGTTCGTTCCCCGCGCCCGCTCGAAGAGGAAGGCCGGGCCGTGGGACGTAGTAGTGTCGTTATAGCGCCGGAGCTTCCCCATGGCCTGGCTGCCCTCCACGACGAACTGGCGGTCAGGTTCCGCGGTCCCAATCCCCACATTGGTCTCAACCGTGACGTTATTGAATCCAGGAACACCACCAAGCACCAGGCTGTTCGACCGCCTGACCCACGATCGGTACCCGATCGCGGTGGCGTTGGTGACCGGGTTTGCAGCAGGATTCGCTCCCGGATCGATGTCGGCCCGAACGCCAACTATGGTGTTGTAGTTCTCGACCGTGTTCCTGGCCCCCGCCTTGATACCAATGAAGGTGTTTAGGCCCCCCGTCGTGTTCCCGCTCCCGGCCTCGTTGCCGAAGAAGGAATTGCCGCCACCCGTCGTGTTGCTGTCACCAGAAGAACGGCCGAAGTAGCAGTTGGAGCCGCCAGTCGTGTTGGCGGCACCGGCAATGTAGCCGTAGAAGGAGTTATCCGTACCGCTCGTATTGTCATTGCCGGCATCGGCCCCGAAAAAGGAGTTCCTGGTACCGGTCGTTGCCGCACCCGCCCCGGTTCCGAAAAAATTGTTGCTGGCGCTCTCCGTCGTCAGCGGCCGGGCATCGAAGATTCCACCAAACGCCGTCAACGGGCGTCCATTCACAAGGAACCCCTTCGTCGACTCGATATACCCATCGACCGTCAGAGCTGAAGTGGGCTTGGTTGTGTTTATCCCCACTCGCCCTTCCGAGTCGACGAGCCAGCGAGCGTTACCGGTTGTCTCGTCAAAGAGGGCCAGCGAACCAACATCCTGACTGCGCAATACGAACTCCCGGCCCCCCGTCTGGGTGTCCTCAATGGCCAGGGCAGGGGCCGTCCCCTTCAGATGCAACTGAGCACCCGGGACCGATGTTCCTACCCCAACCCGTCCCCGGCTGTCCACGTAGAGTGCATTCTGAGGAGCATTTTCTTCAACCACGAGAGGTTGTTGCTCACCTGCCCCTTCGCCAACCACCTGTCCTTTCTGAATAACGAACCACCCGGATTGGGGTGAAAGGCCGGGATGATTCTCCCATCCTGTCTGAACGACCAACTCCCATTTGTACACGCCATCGGGATGCGGCTGGCCTTGCTCGCCTGTCAGGCTGAAGCGCGCCCAGCTGCCCGCCGGGTGCTCCTGTCTCACGTAAAGGCCATCGGGTCCAGAGACTGTAAGTCGGATACCAGCATCAGGAGCAAAAGCAGGCCATTCCACAGCGCCTTCCCCAAAGATCACATTTGGACTTGGGGCCGGGGTTGTTTGGCTGACCACGACAAACGACAGGCTCGAATACAGGGCGGCAATGAGGACGGAATTGGTGATGTGCATGCTTGACCTCCACGGGTGGCTCGCGGCCTCGCCTTTCCAGCGCAGAATCATCCACCTGTTTCGCGGGTGTCAAGCGACTTGTCGCGACACGTCACAAATGTCTCGGCGAAGATGGTTGCCGGAACAGGTTCCGCCCACGTCATAAGCCCGGACGGGAGCCCTGGTGCTCGTAGACTTTCACATTTCCGGTCGAAGCCCCGATGCATGCAATGTCCGGCCGGCCGTCGGAGTTGAGGTCTTCGATCCTGCAGTCGGCGGCAGCGATACCGCCGTCATCCAGGACGTGGCGCTTCCAGGCGAGACCGCCCGCGTCTTCCGCCGTGAAAACATAGAGCTGATAGCCTTTTCCGCGGAAACCGGCGACGATTTCGTCACGTCCGTCGCCGTTGAGATCGCCAACGGCGAGCGCGTGGCCGTTGACCATCCCCTCTTCCAGAACGCTGCGCTTCCAAGTCTTTCCCTTGTTCACGTAGACAACCACCTGATTGCCGTGCCACGGTTCGATAGCGGCAATAAAGGGGGTCCGACCCAACCGTCCGGTCTTAATCTCGCTGGTCCCGCATTGGGGGCACGGGCGAGGATCTCCCTTTGCGATCTCTTCCCCTTTCCAGTTTCCCCTGCGATCACGACTGTACAGCTGAATCCCTGAAAAGCTGGCTGTGAACAATTGCTCATCCCGTCCCTCAAAAGCGACGGGCACAATAGAGTGCAGAATCCCCAAAGGGCGGTCGGTCAGGAGGTTTCGTTTCCATTCCCCGGGGCCATACAGGTAGACGGGGACGGAGTCGGCGTAGTCAGGCTGCCTGGCCTTCAGGCCTACCAAGGGAGCGACGATCAGGGCTTTTCGCCTGTCGCGCCCGATGTCAATCCAACGGACGCGGTGTGCGGTCGGCACCCGGTCCACCTCCTGGGGTGTCCACGGTTGACGAACGTCGGGGCCGGCTTTAAGCAGAAGCACGATACCGGCGCTTCGCTCCGGGTTTGTTTCGAAGCCATGCGCGAGCGCGATCTCCGGCGTGCCGTCGTTATCGGTATCCCAGGCGGCGGCATTGATCGGACGCGGGACGTTCTCCGCCAGAACCCGGCGTTCCCAACCCGGGTTTTCAAACCAGGCCAGCTCGGTTGCCCGCTCGTCCAGAGCGATGATGTCCTTCTTCCCATCGCGTGTCAGGTCGACGACAACCATCTGATACCCCATCCTCAATCCGGTCGTGACTGTCACCTCACGAAAACGCGGCAAGTCAGCCGCCAGGCCGGCAAGAGCGGAGAGGAAGCAAACTCCGAG
>RPQK01000071.1 GCA_003819755.1 Acidobacteriota bacterium
AAAACTGATGTTCGGTTTCTTTTCCTGCGCGACGACCTTCAACGCGCCGAAGATCAGAAGACAGAAGCAAATCAGGCCCAAGGCGAACGATTTTTTTGACATAGTTACCTCTATTTAGCTACCTGCAGCAGAAGTGCGCTGCTCCGCTTCCAGATAGACGACCGCGATCAGGGTCCAGAAGAGGCATAGCTCCGTTGGCCGATGCAACGGAAAATCAACGAAAGCGACTGTGGCCAAGGCGACCAGGCCCGCCGAACCGGCAGCCATCAGCCCGGTGGGACTTCTGGTGGTTTGCTGAAACGCGAACACCAGAAACGATGCGATAAGAACCAACAGGCTGAGAAGTCCGACCCACCCTCGGTCGACCAGGACCTCGAGGTAGTCGTTATGGGCGTGAGCCTGAAGGCCAGCGAACTGGCGTTGATCGGCAGAACCCCTTCCCTCACGCCAATAAGCCGTCTCCCACTCGATGAATTTCGCCTCGAACGCGCCGGGGCCGTATCCGAAAAGCGGCCGTTCGAGCAGGTGCGACGACGTCACGCGCCAGATGTAAAGGCGACCGGAGAGCGTGGGGGCGAGAGCGCGTGCTGGCATCAAAGGCAGCAAGCCGAGCAGGACGAGCACGCCGGCGATGATCGGACGCCATCCACGAAAGCGCCGGACAATTCCCAGCCAGATCAAGAGGGACGTGGCCGCAAGGAGGCCGGCTCTTGACCCGGTGGCCAGAAGTGCGGCGGTGGGAAGAGCAATGGCCAGGGCCACGAGGGCCCGCCGGCTCAACCATCGGCGAAGGACAACCGAGACCGGCAAGGCGCCAGCCAGAAAAGCGGCTACAAAATTGGGATTCCCAAGAGTTCCAAAGACACGCATCCGCGGACTTCCATATGCGGGTGTCGTCCATCCGAGAAGCCGAAAGGGGTCAAGTCCCGAGTATTGCAGTAGCGCGATAAGTGACAGGCCCGCACACGCCCCGACCACGCCCGCTGCAAGATGCTCAGGCTTCGGCTGGATACCGGCGACCAGGACGAACCAAACGAGCGGGCACAGAGCAACCCCAACGACCTGGGGCGAGACAAATTCGCCCACGAGGGACGAGGCTCCAAGAGCGCCTGCCCAGGCTATCAGCGACACTTGAAAGCCACGTGGCAGGCTGGGCCACTTGAAATGCCCGGTGCTGAAGGCAACGCCCGCGGCGACAATATCGAATCCGCCCAAGAGGAAGATTTTCGGGGTGGAAAACGGCCGCTCTATCCCAGGCCACACGACGAACGGCAAAAGAGCAGCGATGGCGACCACCGCTCCTCGAAGCCATTGCCCGATCCTCCAGTCCCCGGAACTCCTCCTGGAGTCCGTTTCCCTCCTCATGGCCTCCCCTAATTTCGGAGCCCCCCAAAAACAGCGTCAATTTAGTCTTATTTGGTGAGGCAGTCCAGAAAAAGGTTACGTGGGGGAGTGGGGCGGGGTATTGTTTGCCACGAGCCGCGAGCTGCGCTCGCGGCTGTGTCAAACAGAGCGTCCTTCGACGAGTCGTCTTCTTGTGCCGGCCGCGGGCAGGGAAGAATAGCTGGGTCTGGGGCTCAGACTGAAGCTGGCAACCATCTGCTTCATTTCGGCCGACTCGTGGGACAGTTCGACGGCCGCCCCAGCCGATTCTTCGGAATAGGAGGCGGTCTGCTGGGTGACATTCCTCATCTGCTCGACCGCCGTATTTATCTGGTCCATTCCGATCTTCTGCTGTTCGGAAGCAGCCGCGATCTCGGCCATCACTTGGCTGGCCTTCTGGACCTGCTCGTTGATCTCGTTGAGCTGCTCGGCAACCTGCCGGTTAACAGTGACACCGGCGAGCGCGTTCTTTACTGAGCCTTCAATCAGCGCAGCACTGCTCTTCGCAGCGTCCGCGCTCCGCAAGGAAAGGCTCCGAACCTCGTCGGCGACGACCGCGAAACCCCGCCCGAATTCCCCCGCGCGAGCAGCTTCTACCGCCGCATTTAGCGCGAGCAAATTAGTCTGGAATGCCAACTCGTCGATCGTCTTCACGACTCTGGCCGTCGAGTCGGCCGAGGACTTGATCAGGTCGATTACCGCCGACAGCTCGGCCATCCTCTCGAGCCCCCGGTTCAGACTGCTTCTCGAGGCGTCAGACAAAGCCGTCGCTTCTCGGGCGTTGGTGGCGCTCTGGGTCGCCATCGACGTCAACTCCTGGACACTGCTTGATACTTCTTCGAGGGAGCTGGCCTGCTCGGATGCGGCCGATGCCAGCGCCTGGCTGCTTGCGTTGATTTGCACCGCGGCCGACGCCACCCGTTCGGCGCGATCCGAGGTCTGAGTCATCGCCTCGTCCAGGTTCCGTATGGCCGTGTTCATCGCCTGCTTGAGGCTCGCGAAGGCGCCGCGATAGTCCCCCGTCATGGAAACCGAAAGATCCCGGCTGGCCAATCGCTCGAGTAGCAGGGAAGCCTCGGTCAAAGGCGCGACGGTGGAATCGAGCATTTGGTTGACACCGTTCAGCAGCTCGCGGTAGCCGCCCTCGAAGCGCGAGCTGTCTCCGCGCATATCAAGGCGGCCTTCCTGTGCCGCCCTGATCAAGACCGTGATTTGCTGAATTAGCTCGGAGAGCGTGTTCGTCATCCTCGTGTAGCTGCGTGCGAGGACATCATGATCGGAGCGGGCCGCAAGCCGAACCGACAGATCGCCCCGGCTCAATGCTTCCGCGGCTCGAGCCGCGCTCTGGACGTACTCGATCACTTCCCGGAAGGCGTCGGCGAGAAGGCCGGTTTCATCATTTGACCGGTGGTCGATCTTTTGGTCGAAATTACCCTGAGCGATCGATTTCGCCGACCGCGCAATGTGGTACAAAGGCGCCGAAACCGAGCGGTGGATGAGCCAGACCAGGAGAAAACCGACTCCCACAGCTCCCAGGGTCGTTATAAGGATAAGCCTGGTGACCCAAAGGTAAGTGGACAGAGAGAGTTGCTCCTGCGCGGTCGCTTCCTTCCCGAGATATTCCTCGAGTACGTTCAGGTACTCGCGCATCTGGTTGAACTTCTCCTGAGCGGGACCGAGCGATAGACCAGTTGCGATCCCCCGCGATTCGGCGGTGTCTCGCTTGGTCTCTTCCACCACCTGGCGTGAGAGCGCCATCCACTCCTGCCGCGCCGCCTCGTATTGCGGAATCACGCGCAGTTCGTCCGCGCTTGCCGCCAATCGCTTATAACCCTGCCAGCGTTCATCCGACTGCCGGAGGTTCTCGTCGTAGTCGGCGAGCAGTTTGCGGAACTGATCTGAACGGGGGTTGGCGGAAATAAGGGTACGCTCGGCGACCAGAAGTTGCTGAAGGTCGCGGTCGGCCTGGTTCACCAGATCGACACTCCTGAGAAGAATTCGGGAGGTCTTGTCGTGTAGTCGGTGGGTTGTCTGGACGCCGCTAAGGCCGATATATCCGATGATGAGGGCGAGCACGAGGACCAGCGAGAAGGCAAAAAAGAGTTTTCGCGCCAGTTTTAGATTGTCGAACCATTTCAACATACCGTTCTCCGTTCCACACAGAGAGGGGAGCCCGTCAGGAACCTACAGGAAGCCGGCCGGAGTGTCAAGGTCGCCAAGAACCGCCAGAACAGCGGGCTGAGGCCGGCACAACGATCGAAAATCAGGTTGCTTTGAACGAAAGCGGGTCGTCGTTAGTCTATATATCGGGGTGTGCTTCCCGGCTCTCGAAGGACCATGAACCATGTCCATCCGAAACTCCGTCTCGTTCCTGACGGCGACAGGCGAGGACCGCTGTTCCGATCGGCCGTCCAGTGAAACCGCTGACCTTCGAAATCAGGAAGAAATCTGCCTCCAGCGGGTGCTGAATTCAGTCACATTTTCGCGCTCCCCAAGGCTCGCCAGGCTGCTCTCCTACGTCTGCAGTAAACGGTTTGCTGGAGAGACCGCAGACCTGAAGGAATACACGATAGCAGTTGAGCTTCTTGGCCGTCCTGTAGATTTTCAAACCAAGGAAGATGCGAGCATCCGCGTAGACATGAACCGGTTGCGACGCCAGCTCGAAAAGTACTACCGAGGCGAGGGCAAGCGAGACGAAATGGTGATCTCGATTCCCTCGGGTCAGTACGTTCCGCTTTTTGAACGGAAGCCGGTTCCCCCGCTTGAACCGGCGGAAGCAAAAACGGGGAGCGGATCATTCTTGCTGCCTGTTCCGCCCATAAGAAGACCCAGGCTATCCTGGCTGTTTCTGGCGGCCGGCCTGTGCCTGGGGGCCATCGTTACGGTGGTTCTGCAAAGAGCGCCGATCGACTTCTTTACCTTGGCCAACACCCAGCCAGATTCTTCGCCCGGCGTCTCGCTTCCCAGACCGTCGCCGCTTCCGGCTGGCCCGGAGGTCCGAATCCTCTCGGGCGCAAGGGCCCTGCAGTATGTCGACAAGTTTGGAGCGACCTGGAGCGGAGACACGTACTTCGCCGGGGGCTTGGGGCTTACCTACCCGGACGCTTACGGTTCCCTTCCGCAAGACGACGGACTCTGGCGAAACGTCAGGGAAGGCGACTTTGAGTACAAGATTCCCCTCAGCCCGGGTGTCTACGAACTTCATCTCTACTTCATAGAAATGGTCTACGGAACTGAGAACGAAGGAGGCGGTGAGGGGAGCCGCGAGTTCTGCGTTTTTGCGAACAACAAGCATATCCTGGCCATGTTTGACATCGTTTCGGATGCCGGAGGCAGCCGGATTCCGGATATGAAAGTCTTTACAGACATTTTACCTGCGTCCGACGGCTTCCTGCACCTGCGGTTCGAGTCGAAGAAGTCGAAAGCGGTCGTCAGCCGGGTTGAGATCCTGCCGGGTATCCCCGGCAAAATGCGGCCGGTGCGAATTGCTTGCCGGGCCGCCTCATATACCGATGCCAAGGGAGTCACCTGGTCGGGGGATCAGTTCTTCCAAGGCGGCCGAATCGCCGTCCGAGCGGCGGAAGGAAATCAGGACCCCGGGCTCTATGCCAGCGAGAGGTACGGCCACTTCCGTTACACCGTGCCGGTTGCGCCAGGCCGTTACTCGGTGAGACTGCATTTCTTCGAGGGTTACAAGTCGATCTCGAATGCCGACATGTGGCATTCGGGCCCCCGCCTCTTCGACGTGTTCTGCAACGGTGAAGCTTTGCTGCGTGATTTCAGTATTGAGAAAGCTGCCGGGGGGCCAAGCCGGGCCCTCACTCGCACATTTCAAAACGTGAAGGCGAATGCGCAGGGAAAGCTGATACTCGATTTCGTTCCCATCAAGAACTACGCCTGTCTGAACGCCCTCGAGGTGGTGCCGGAGGGGTAAGGAACCACCACGGACCCACACGATATTCGTCCGCACCTGCTGCGAGCCGAACAGGGCCGCAAGCGCAGCGCTTTTCGGCGGAGCGCGTCGGATACGAACCCCGAGCAACCGTCAATCTGGTCGGAAGCTGTACGTATCCGACGCGCTCCGCGAAAAAGCGCTGCGCTTGCGGCTCTGCCGGGTCTTGCGGCCACCGCTCGCCTCCATCCCCCTTTCTTTCAGTTAATAGGGGTAACTGGTTCCGTTACACCCGCGCGCTACATCCTCGCTACCTCCCTCCGGCTACTCCTTGCTAACTCCTCGAAACTGTTTTGCGCCGAGAGGCGGGGCGTACAAGGGAAGGCGCGGGCCTCCCAGGCTCGATTCAGATGGAGGAGAGTCAGATGAAGCGAACAAACCTTGTGTTGTTGGCCCTGCTGCTGATCCTGCCGCTCGTGCCGTCGTCAGTGTACGGCCAGGCGCAGTCCATCAGCGGCACGGTCGTGGACCAGTCGGGCGGAGTCCTGCCCGGCGCCAGTGTCCAGGTCATTGATCAGCAGAAGAGTAACGTCGTCCGGGAGGCCATGGCCGACGACGCCGGACGGTTTCAGGCCCTCAACATTCAACCGGGCGTTTACACGCTGAAAGTCGAATTCACTGGTTTTCAGACGCTTACGCTTGCCGACGTCAAACTGGATGTCAACACCAAGCTCGACCTCGGAAAGGTAGCGATGAAGATTGGGGAAGTCGGCACGGTCGTGTCGGTTACCGGCGATGTCCCCGTGATTCAGACCAATACCATGGAAAAGTCTTTCATGGTTGAGCAGAAACAGGTTTCAGAGCTGCCCATGAACGGCAGAAACTGGACTTCGCTCATGCGGACGGTGCCTGGCGTGACGGCCAATTCCCGTTCCAACTTGGATCTGACCTTCAACGACGTCAGCATGATGCACGTAGGCGGGGGGCGCGGTTCCCAGAACAACTTCTATCTGGATGGCAGTCCGAACCTGGATGTCGGCGACAACCAGTCACAGTACACTCAGCCCTCGATCGACTCGGTCGCCGAGTTCAAGGTCCAGATGTCGACCTTTAATGCCGAGTACGGACGTAACTCGGGCATGGTCGTAGCGGTCCAGACCAAGTCGGGAGGGAGCAATTTCCACGGCGGTCTTTACGAGTACGCTCGCAATGATTTCTTCGACGCGGTTAGCCCGATTCGACCCCGAACCCCGGAACCGAACGACCGGGAAAAGGACATTCTGAACCGGCATCAGTTCGGCGGAACTGTGAGCGGCTGGATCCCGTTCCCAAGGCTGTCCCCCGCGAATGACAAACGCCTGTTCTTCTTCTACAACCGGGAGATGACCCGGCAGCTGCAGAGTGGCGTTATCCGACAAGCCGGTGCCAGCGGAGCATTTGCGGACATTCCTGGCCCGGCCATTATGAGCGGGGATTTCCGGGACATGCTGCGCGACACTCCGATGCAGTTTGCGCCCCAGTTCAAGACGGGCACCATTTTCCAGCCCGGCACCGTGGTGCGCGATGGATCGGGCAACATCATCGATGGGGTGCCCTTCCCCAACAACATCATTCCCCAAAGCCAGATGGTCATGGCTTCCGCCAACCTTCTCAAGCTGTTCAAACCGCCCTTCATGCCCGATCTGGCCAGCCTGCCGGATGCCCCGCGCGCGGGTTTCAAGCGTTACAGCTACATGTCACCTAACAAGTTCAGCAAGGATCAGGACATTCTGCGTCTGGACTATGTCATCAATCAGAGCACGACCAGCTACTTCCGGTGGGTTAACGACGACCAGTTCGAGAGAGTGTCGGGTGCGATCTGGGGCAGCCAGCCCTTCCCGATTGCTCCACAGCAGCGTCCAAAGACGGGAAGCTCCTGGTCCTGGAACCTGATCAAGTCGTTCGGGCCGACCGTCTCCAGCGAGACCATCCTGGGCTACATGCACCAGTCCCAGGAACTGGCTCCCGTTGACGCGGAGTCCTGGCGCATGGATACGCTCGGTGTCACCTTTCAGCAGCTGTATCCGCTGACCAATCGTTACGGTGTTGTTCCGAACTTCAATGCCAACTCGGACAACACGAACATCAACCTGAACTGGGGCAATCCTGGCTGGCACAATGACGGCAAGGACTCGTCCTTCACCGAGAATCTGACCTGGGTAAGGGGCGCTCACTCCCTGAAGTGGGGTTTCCACTACAACCGGGACAACAAGAAACAGACGAGCACCTGGCCATTACAGGGCGCAATAGTCTTCAATCCTAATCCGGACATGAAGGCGTATGACACGAACCTGGGCCTGGCGAACCTGATGCTTGGCCTGTATCAGAACTACAACCAGAACAGCGCCCACATTTACCCGTATTTCCGATTCCAGTCGTGGGAAGCTTTTGCTCAGGACAGTTGGAAGCTTACGCCCCGGTTAACCGTGGACTATGGACTGCGGTTCCAGCGCAGCACGCCGACCTACACGTACAAGCGAAAAGACGGCCAGCCCGGTGACGAAGGGACTTTCGACACCTGGAGTGTGGACATCACGCGATATGACCGCTCCAAGATTCCCGCTATCAACCTGAGCGACGGGGCTTTCGATGTCGATCCCCTGGACGCCCTCCTGAGCTCCGGATTGGTGAGCGACCTGATGGACGGTGTCCCGCGCGGATTCGCCCCGACGCCGAGTCTTTTTGCTCCGCGTGTCGGCTTCGCCTGGGACGTGACCGGCGACGGTAAGACGGCCTTGCGCGGCGGCGTGGGGGTCTTCTACGAACGTTTGCGCCAGAACAACTTCAACTTTGGCGCCGGCGGCCAATATCCGAGCGCGGCGAGCGGAAACGCGGGACCAGGAGTCGTGACAGATATCAAACCCAATGCAGTCGGACGCACCCGGCCTCAGGGCTACGTCGTTTTCCCCTCCAGCAACCAGATGCCGCACATCTACTCATGGAGCCTCGGTCTTCAACGGGAGCTGGCCAAGGGTTTCGCGCTGGATCTTTCCTACGCGGGAAATGTCGGGAACTACCTGATGGTGGAACGTCACATCAACGGTTTGCCGGCAGGTTATTTCCAGGACAACCCGCAGGCGCGAGCAACCGTCAATTACCGGGACGACGCCCTGCGGCCGTACTACGGGTACAACACGCTGCGAGCGATCGAGACGAGCGGCCTGTCGGAGTACCACGGGTTCCTCGCCCGACTGTCCCGGCGGTTCGCAGACGGCTTCTCGATGAACCTGAATTACACATGGTCTAAAGCCATGGGTGAGGCCGACAACGACGGTGACGCCATTTACGATCCCTATTGCCGTCACTGCGGTTGGGGGCCTCAGAGCTACGACCGTACCCATGTCTTAGCGATCGATTACATCTACGAACTGCCCGCCCTGGCCCACAAGCTGGGAGGCAACGCGGTGTTGAAGGGTGTTCTGGATGGATGGCAGTTGAGCGGTATTACCGAGTTCTCGACGGGTCTCCACACCACGATCGGGTCCAACGGGAATATGTTCGGGTTGAACCTCGGCGGCCCGAACAACGTGACCCAGCGGGCAGTGCTGATCGGAGACTACAAGGCTAAGCGCGATCAGGGAATCTGGTTTGATCCGGATGCCTTCGGGCGACCCCAGGATGTGGAGTGGGGACTGGGCCGCAATGCCTTCGTGTTGCCCGGCGTGAACAATTGGGATGTGGTCATTCAGAAGAACTTCGGGTTGGGTTTCAGTGAGGAAGCGAAGTTGAATTTCCGGTTGGAAATGTACAACTTCTTCAATCACACCCAAATCTGGACCGTGGATACGAACTTCACAGGAGACCAGCCGGGAGCTGGTATCTCCGCGAATAGTCGCGGAGCGTTTGGCACGCCGAACAACTTCCGTGATCCGCGGACCTTGCAGCTCGGTCTGAAACTGAGTTTCTAGACCTCAGCCCGGTAATACCGAGCTGATGAAAGGCCGGCCTAAATCCCCTCCAGGCCGGCTTTTCAGAAAAGATTGTTTCGTAGATTTTGGGACTCGAGCGTTAGAGATAGGGGGGAAGAAAGGACCTCAAGGACCTCAAAGACCTCAAGGACAGAAAATTCAGACCTGTCCTTGCGGTCTTTGAGGTCCTTGAGGTCTTTGACCCTTCCCGGGAGCTCGAGCCATGACAGACCACTTCATCCCACCGCACGGCGGCTACAAGAAGCTGCTCTCGTACCAGAAAGCGAAAATCGTCTACCAGGCGACCGTTTATTTCTGCGATCGATACATTGACAAACGCAGCCGAACTCATGACCAGATGGTCCAGGCGGCTCGGTCCGGCAAGCAGAATATTGTGGAAGGCAGTCTCGCTTCAGCAACATCCAAAGAAACCGAGATCAAACTGACGAATGTCGCGCGGGCGAGCTTGGAAGAACTGCTGGAGGACTATCGAGACTTTCTCCGTGAGCACGGTTTCAGTGAGTGGCTGAAGAACCACCCTTATGCTCGGCGGTTACGCGAGTTAAACCGAATTCCTGACGCGACGTACGAGACGTTTCGCAAGGGCATCGAGCATCCCGACCCCGCCATTTCCACAAACGTGATCATCGGGCTAATCCGAGTCGTCAGCTGTCTGCTAAAGCGGCAGATAGGGCACTTGGAGCAGAAGTTCCTGAAGGAAGGGGGTCTTCGCGAACAAATGACGCGAGCGCGTCTTGCGCAAAGGCAGAAGAGCAAAGGACCTCAAGGACCCCAGCGACCCCAAGGACAGTAGATGTCCTTTTTGTCGTTGAGGTCGTTGAGGTCTTTGAGGTCCTTGAGGTCTTTTCCCAGCCTTACGCCGCCTTCCTCCGGCCCAGCACAAACATCACCACGCCAAAGACCAGCATCACGGCGCCCCACCACAGGTTTACGTTGATCCCCAGAGAGGCTTCGTAAATGCGGGAGTCGCTGACGAGGCCGTAGACGACGAGGATTACGCCTATGATTCCGAACATCAGACCGACCGGAATGCGGATATCGAGACCCATATTTGCCCCTGTTCTACCAGAAGATAATGTTCAGGATCAGCGCCAGCACGAGAACGATAAGGCCGAACCCCGTTGGCCGGCGGTACCAGGCCGCTTCCTCCTCCGCCGGCTTCGGCGTAAGAGAGTACACGAGACCGGTCAACTCCTGATCGCTCTTCGACCTTCTCGTGGCAAGCGAAATGACGATTGTCATGACAAAGCAGACTGTCCAGGCAAAGATGGCTGTCCAGAAGTTTTGAGCCATCTCGCTTGGGTAGCGGTGGACGACGTCCGTTATCATCCAGCCGCCCTTGATCCCGGCTGCCGCGTTGACGGGAAGCGTCAACCCATGATGGAAAGCGGCCGCCATGGTCCCGAGCAGAAGCCCCCCAAAGGCGCCGTGGCCCGTCGCCCGCTTCCAGAACATGCCTAGCAGGAACGTGGCGAACAGCGGCGCGTTCACAAAGGCAAACACCAGCTGGAGGAAGTCCATGATGTTGTTGAAGCGGCTGGCGAGATACGCCGTCCCGATGCTGAGCAGAATGCCGGCGACCGTGGTTGCCCTCCCGATCCACAGATAATGCGAATCCGAGGCGTCCTTTTTTATGTAGCTTTGGTAAATGTCATACGTCCAAACGGTATTGAACGCGGTGACATTGCCGGCCATGCCGGACATAAACGATGCCATCAACGCCGTGAGCCCCAAGCCGAGCAGTCCCGATGGGAAGTAAGTACCGAGCATGACCGGGATGGCCATGTCGAAATCCATGCTCCCGTCGGGTTTCAAGGGAAGCTTGGCCCGCCCATCGCCCAAGGTCAAGGCCATTGCGATCATGCCGGGGAGAATGACCAGGAAGGGGAACAACATCTTCGGGACTGCCGCAATCAGGGGCGTGCGGCGCGCTGCTGCCATCGAATCGGCCGCCATGGCGCGCTGGACCACCAGAAAGTCCGTACACCAGTACCCGAACGAAAGGACGAAGCCCAGACCCATGACCATGCCGAACCATTCGACTCCCATCGGGTTCGTCGAGGTGCTGCCCATATGTGACCAGGATTCGGTCCAGGCGCCTGGCGCGAAGCCCCGCTGAGTCGCGACCTGGCTCAGGCGCTCTGTCAGGCCGTTCCATCCGCCCACGTCTCTCAGGCCGAGGAAGACGAGAGGGATGAACCCCAGCACGATCAGAAAGAATTGCAGTACCTCATTGTAAATCGCCGAGGTCAGGCCACCGAGGACGATATAAAGCAGAACGATGATGGCGGAAACCCAGATGCTGAAGTTGAAATCCCAGCCGAGGAGCAAGCCGAACAGCTTCGCCAGCGCGTACATCGAAATCCCGGACGAAAAGACGGTCATGGTCGCGAAGGATATGGCATTCAGCGCGCGCGTCTTTTCGTCAAAGCGCAGTTTCAGGTATTCGGGGACCGACCGGGCCCGCGAGCCGTAATAGAACGGCATCATGAAGATCCCGACAAACACCATTGCCGGAATAGCGCCGACCCAGTAGAAATGACTGGTCGCGATCCCGTACTTCGCGCCCGACGCCGCCATTCCTATCACTTCCTGGGCCCCGAGATTGGCCGACAGGAAGGCCAGGCCGGCAATCCAGGCCGGGATGGAGCGGCCGGACAGGAAGAAGTCCGAGCTCGTCTTCATGTAGCGTTTGAGAGCCCATCCAATGCCAAGGACAAATACGAAATAAACGAGCAGGATGATGTAATCGACGGAACCCAGTTGAATTCTACTCACGAGTTTTTCCCTCCCGGGCTCAAAAAGGCAAAGCAAAGCGCGACGCGGCGCGCCTTGAGGATAACATGTCCTTTTGGTTGTCAAAAGACCAAGACTCAAGGATCACAACCTCACCCGCCGTCGTTGAGGTCTTTGAAATCCTTGAGGTCCTTTCACTGCACCGGATTTGTTATCATTCTCCCGGCTGGGGACAAGGAGGTGCGGACCCCCCGCCTATGGGAAGGAACAGATCCATTCCCTGGTTCCGGCGTAGGTAAACCCTTGGAGGTTCACATGTCACGCCTCATGAAGGATCCGATTAACTGGACGTATCCACCAATCGAACCGTTCCGAACCGGGAAACTCCGGGTTTCGGATATCCACGAACTGTATTTCGAAGAGAGCGGCAATCCTTCCGGCAAGCCCGTTGTCTTCCTTCATGGCGGTCCGGGGGCGCATTCCGATCCCAGCCAGCGCCGCTTCTTCCATCCGGAGAAATACCGGATTGTGAATTTCGACCAGCGAGGCTGCGGGCAAAGCACTCCGGTCGGCAGCCTGGAGGCGAATACGACTTGGGACCTCGTCGCCGACATCGAGAAGCTGCGCGATTCACTCGGAATCGAGAAATGGCAGGTTTTCGGCGGTTCGTGGGGTTCTACGCTGGCTTTGGCATATTCTGAAACTCACCCGGAGCGGGTCACTGAGCTGGTTTTGCGCGGGATCTTCCTGCTGCGCGAGGAGGAGATCAAGTGGTCCTACCAGGCGGGTGGGGCGTCCATCCTGTTCCCCGATGCTTGGGAGCCGTTTCTTGCTCACATTCCTGAGGATGAGCGCGGGGACATGCTGCAGGCTTACCAGCGCCGGCTAAACAGTGACGACCCGGCCGTGCGCCTGGAAGCCGCGAAGATCTGGAGCAAATGGGAGGGTGCAACGTCGAAGCTTCTCCCTGACCCGGAATTCACCGCCGAATACGAAGAGGACGAGTTTGCGGTGACTTTTTCTCGAATCGAGGCGCACTACTTCGTGAATAAAGGCTTCTTTGAAGTTGACGGGCAGCTGCTTCGGGATGCGGGAAGAATTCGGCATATACCGGGGGTGATTGTCCAGGGCCGGTATGATGTTGTCTGCCCGATGGTGAGCGCCTGGGCCTTGCACCGCGCCTGGCCGGAAGCGGAGTTGATCATCAGCCCCGACGCCGGCCACAACGCCTTCGAGCCGGCCAATTGCCGCGCCCTTGTGGCCGCAACAGACCGGTTTGCGGGGTGGTGAGCACCTTGCCTAGGCGCCGGTTTTTCTATCCACGAATTACACGAATTACACGAATTAACCCGGGTTAATTCGTGTAATTCGTGTAATTCGTGGATAGAAAAACCGGCACCCCCACCTAGCTGTCAAACTTCCAGCCTTCGCGATACTCTTTCCGCAGCAGGCGGTTCGCTTCCTCGTTGTTGGTTATCCGGCCGTTCACTCCGTCATACTCGATTTTCTGGCCGACTCGATAAGCCACCAGGCCGAGGAGCATTTGCTCCATCGCCGTGCCGCCGTATTCGAAATCGCACGAGGTTTTCAAGTTCCCTTTGCAGGCCGCCGACCATTCCTTCTGGAAGTGGCCCATCGGCGGGATGATGGCATCGGCAGCCCGCCGGTTGTAGTACGTCATGTCTGCCTGGTCGCCAAACGGAAGCAGTATCCGAGAGTCGAAATCTGCGATGAGAAAGCCCTTGGTGCCCTTGAACATAACTCCGTGACCGATCTTACTCAGGTCGATAGAGGGCTTGGGAGAACCAGGCATCGCTCCACCTTGATACCAGCTCACCCCGATAGCGGGGCGCCAGTCGTTGGCAGGATGTTCAAATGTCGCCTGGAACTGGACCGGAGTAACCTCAGGATTAAAGGGATCGCCCTTTCCCTCCGCGGACGTCGGAAGGCTGGCGTCAATGGCGTTCCACGCCAGATCCATGGTGTGGCTCCCCATATCTCCGATCTGGCCGGTCCCGAAATCCCAATACATATTCCAATTCAGGCAATTCGCTCCCGGCCGCCCCGAAAAATACTCCGGGTTATACGGATGGAAGGGCGACGGGCCTAACCACAGGTCGTAGTGGAGAGTCGAGGGGGGAGTGCCGGAGGCGGGCAGGTACCCGGGCTTGGGAATCTTGCGATTACCCCATGCATAGACATGGCGGAGTTCGCCGACCGCGCCATCTCTGATCAGCTCGCGCACACGGTTGAAGTTCACGTTCGCGTGGCGCTGGGTGCCGACCTGCGTCGCCAGCTTGTTCCGGTTCTCCTTGTAGACTTGCCGAACCATCCGGACTTCTTCGACGGTATTCCCTAGCGGTTTCTCACAGAAAATGTGGAGGCCCCGTCTCATGGCCGAAGTGGCTACGAAGGCATGCGTGTGATCCGGGCTGCAGCAAATGACGGCATCCAGACCTTTCTGATCCAGACACTTGCGCCAGTCGACGTACTTTGTAGCCTTCGGGAATTTGACCGCAGCCTCATCGAGATGGTTTTCGTCGATGTCACACAGCGCGACGACATTTTCGCTCGAAATCGCCTCTTGGTGCGCCAGCCCGCGCCCCCATACCCCGATCAGCGCGACGTTCAGCTTGTTGCTCGGGGCCGTTTGTCCCGCCCGCGCGCCGCTGGGCAAAATCACCAATCCGGCACCCGTCCCCGCCACCGATTTCAGAAATTCCCGTCGTTTCATGATTGCCGCTCTCCTTCTGCTTGAAAATGCCAAGCGATTCAAAGCGGATGGTATTCCAGAGCTGCGCGGGAGTCAAAGAATTCAAGGGGCAAAGGGGCAAAGGGGCAAAGGGGCGGAGGGGTGTAGGGGATATCGGATATCGAACCTTCCAGGCAGGATTAACGGGATTCCGGGGGACGCCGTGTTACTCTGGCTCTAACACTCATCAGCACCAGGAGGATTACCCACTGTGGCAACTCACGATCCGCTCGCGGAATTCATTCGGGCGGCCTGCGTGCCCCCGGATTCGCACCACCTGGCCGGAACCTTGGAAGACGCGGAAGGTATTCTGGCGGCCCACCCGGAAATCAAGACGAGCACGGTCCATGTAGCGGCGATTCTGGGCGACGATGCTGCCGTCCGGTCCTTCGTGACGGCGGACCCGGCAAAGGCGACGGCGAAGGGTGGGCCCCACGGCTGGGATCCGCTCACCCATCTCTGTTTTTCGAAATACCTTCGGCTCGACCGCCAGCGTTCGGCTGGTTTCGTGCGCGCTGCTCAGGCTCTCCTTGACGCGGGAGCGAACCCGAACAGCGGATTCTTTTCGCACGAGCACGTGCCCGAGCCAGAGTACGAGAGCGTTCTTTACGGGGCGGCGGGAATCGCGCATGATGCGGAATTGACGCGCATCCTGGTCCAGCGCGGCGCGGATCCAAACAACGAGGAGGTGGTCTACCACACACCGGAAACCTGGGACAACGCGGCTTTGAAGATCCTGCTGGAGAGCGGAAAACTTACGGCGGCGAGTCTCGCGAGGATGTTGCTACGGAAGACCGATTGGCACGACTACGACGGAATCAAAATGCTGCTCGAACACGGCACCGATCCGAATCAGTTGACTCGTTGGGGTAAAACGGCGCTTCACAATGCTCTCCTGAGCGACAACCGCCTGAAAATCGTCGAACTGTTGCTCGACCATGGAGCGGATGCGACGGTTCCTGGAACTCACCCGGAGGTTTACCGGTCGGGAGCAGGAAAGTCGTCGGTCTGGCTGGCGGCGGAGAGAGGAAGGGATGACGTGCTCGAGTTGTTCGAGCGGCGAGGCATTCCGATCGAGCTCCAGGGCAGTGGGAGCCTGATGGCCGCGTGCGCCAGAAAGGATGAAGCGGCCGTGCGTTCGATAGCCGGGCGGGATCCGGCCGTGGTGAGCCAGCTGCAGGCCGAAGGTGGCAGAGTATTGGCCCAATTCGCCGGCAACGGGAATACGGAAGGAGTCCGGCATCTTCTGGACCTGGGCGTCGATATCGAGGCTCCCTCTCAGGAGGAGGATTTCTACTGGGGCATCGCCAAAAACAGCACCGCTCTTCACGTGGCTGCATGGCGGGCCCGGCATGCCACGGTCAAGCTCCTCATCGAACGGGGTGCACAGGTCGATCGGCCGGACGGCAAAGGGCGCACACCGTTGGCGCTCGCCGTTCGTGCCTGCGTGGACTCCTACTGGACCCATCTGCGGTCACCCGAGTCGGTCCGGGCGCTTCTGGAGGCGGGCGCTCCGGTGACGGGGGTACAATTCCCGTCGGGCTACGCCGAGGTGGACGCGTTGCTGGAGGCGCACGGACTCACACGGACGAACACGGACGGAACTTGAGGTCGGTCCGTGTTCGTGGTTCCACCGATTGCGTACACCAAGGGCTTTGCTGCGCGACCCCAAGGGGGCATAAGCGCTCAAATAAGAAGCGAGAGTGGGGGCGTCCCCTGGGAGCGCAGGCGTCTCGCCTGCACTGGGGCAAGGGGCGTCCCGCCCCGCCCGCGCCTCTCGCCAGGCCGATGGTGCCGACAGCGCGGACGGGGCGGGACGCCCCTTGCCCCAGTGCAGGCGG
>RPQK01000072.1 GCA_003819755.1 Acidobacteriota bacterium
CGACGGGCTTTTATCGTGGCCGGACTCTCCAGAGTCCGGCGCGTACATCGTGCAACCAGCCATCATCCACGCGCCGGACTCTGGAGAGTCCGGCCACGATAAAAGCCCGGCGCCACTCCACCAGTCAGCCGTCAGCTGTCAGCGGTCAGCTGTCAGCGGTCAGCTAAATATTTCTCTATCGCCGCTTTGAGGTCCTGGAACTGGTACATGATCTGCGGGGGATCGGAATCGTAGTCGTTGGAGAAGAACGGCTCCTGTAGAACCTCTCCCTTCGGGCCGATCAGCCAGATGATCGGTAATCCGTATTTCCTGGGATCCAGATGCCACTTCAGCTTGCTCTGCCAGGGCTGGATCTCCCCGTACCCGGCGGTCGCATCCGGGCCGCTGGGCTTGTCCCCCAGGCGATATTTTAGATCGTAGAAGACCTGATCGAACGGGATCAACTTGCGAGCCACTTGTTCCTCGGTCCCCGTCACGAACTGGCGCGCATCGGCGAGGAACTCTGGCGAAGTATCGGAATAACCCAGGAACGAGTTCTTCGAATAGCCGAACGCGGAGGGGTTGTAGACCGGCGGTACCGCAACTCCGATGAACTGCACGGGGCTGTGGCGGAAGGCGGCCACCAGGGCGCGCTGAACCGCCAGATCGTCGAAACTGTCCTCGCACCAGAGAGGTCCGCGAAACTTGCCTTCGGGCACCCGTGCGGCAATGCCGCCGAAACCAACCAGAACAAGAACCTTGGTCTCGGGCTTAATCAGCGAGACCAGGCTTTGCGGCTGGAGGTCCTTGTCCAGGACAGTCACTTCCTTCTCGATTCGTTCCCCCACCTGGTAACCAGACGGTTTCTCCACCTGGAGGCGGGGTTGACCGGAAGCGACTGTCAGGCAACCAACGACTAACCCTGCGACTATCGCCCAGAAGATCGGTCGGATCATAGCCTGCTCATAGTAGCACGAACGTCGTTCAGCCCTTGTCGATCTCCATTTTCATGATGACAAGTCCCGTGAGCAGCTTGGGATAAAAGTCCGTCGATTTCTGGGGCATCTTCTCGCCTTTCTCCGACACGAGCCGGACCTGTTCGAGGGTCGTTGGAGCCAGGATGAAGCCCAATTGGCAACGCGACGCGCGGATTCCGTTCAGCAGTTCTTCTGGATCCCGGAAATAGTCGACGTACTTCTGACTGGCCAGTTCTTCTGCGCCTATTCCCAGGTAAGGCCTCAGGATGCCTTCATGCAGGAGGTTCACGTCCAGTTCGCGTGCCGGTGACTTCAGCCCGGGCAGGAACGAAAGATCGTTCATGGCCTCCTCGCGTAGTTCGAGAAGCAGGAAGTTCGGGCTATCGGCAGAGAGCAAGCCAATCCGACGGCTGCCTTGGTCCATCGCCACTTTGAGCGCCGGCCAGGATTCGACCGGGCGAACGTTGAAAAAGCGGCCGAGTCGCGACAGAAACGTGGGACGATCGAATTGGCTTAGATTCCTGATTCCACGGTGAGTCGGCAGGATTCGGAGGCCGGGAGCGCGCATATTGAAGAGAGCGATCATGCGCTTGTCGAAGCTCTCAAGCGCTGCCGGACGCCAACCGTTGTCCTGACACTCCTTGCAGAACAACATCGAAGTTTCGAATCGGTGATGGCCGTCAGCGATGTAGATGGGCAAGTCAACCATGGGGCTGCGGATAGCCGCTTGGATGGTGGTGTCCGTGATGCTCCAGAGCCGGTGCTTGACCCCGTATTCGTCCTCGACCGCGACAACCGGGGGACAACTCCCGACAGTGTCGGCCAGGATCTGATCGACAATGAGATTGGGATCCGAGTAAAGAGTGAAGATCAAGCCTTCGTTCGATTGTGACTGGCGTATCAGCCTCAGCCTGTCCTCCAGCGGCCCCCTCAGGATGTGCTCGTGCCCTTTTATTGCGAGGCTGGGGTCCTGAAGCGAAACCAGGGCAATAAAGCCCAATCGCCGCTGTTGCTGCCCCTCGAATTCAAACACCTGCTCATAAGGGTAGATCCCCGGCAGCGGGTCCTTTTCGAGTACACTTTCGTCGATCCAGCGATTCAGAAAGCCGCTCGCTTCCTGATAATCTGGATTCTTGATGACCCGCACAATATTGAACGGGTGGCGCTCCAGATACCGGGCCTTCATTTCCGGCGTTATTTTGTCGTAGGGCTGCGTCACGACGTCCGCGATGTTCCGTACTTGGCCGGACGAGTAGCGAAAGGCTCGGAAAGGAAATAGCTGTCCCATGCGCCTAGATTTTAGTTGAAAGGTTCCAAGGTTGAAAGGTTCAGGGTTCGAGCGTTCTGGCTTCCCAGGTTCGGGGTTGGCCCTGTCATAAGTTGTGTAAGCTCTATGAAGTGCCTATATTTACTAAGACGGACACGTGAACCCAGAACCCTAAACCCAGAACCCAGAACCCAGAACCCAGAACCCAGAACCCGTGAGGAGAAGATGAGCACCGATTACCTGTCAGGCCGAATCATAAACCCCAAGCCGATAGACGAGAGAACTTCATTAACCGATCTGGTGGATTCGGTTTTCGAGGCGTACAACGCCGCCCGGCTGCGAGAGGCGTGTCACCTTTTCGCCCTGAAGATGCTTGAAGACGACGTCACTATTGGCGTGAGCTTGACGGGCGCCCTCACTCCGGCAGGAATCGGCATCTCGTGCCTCATTCCGCTGATGGAGCGTGGTTTCATCGACTGGATTGTCTCGACGGGCGCCAATCTCTATCACGACACGCATTTTGCCATCGGTCATGAGATGCACCGCGGCCAGCATGCGATCAGCGACGTGGTGCTGCGCGAGCAGGGAGTGGTTCGCATCTACGATGTCTTCTTCGATTTCAAGGTTTTGCTCTCGACCGACGAGTTTTACCGGGAGGTCATTGCGGCGCCGGAATTTCAGCGGGAGATGGGCACGGCCGAGTTCCACTATCGCATCGGCCGATACCTGGCCGAGCGGCAGAAGGTGCTGGGAGCCGGGAGGAAGTCGCTGCTCGCGGCCGCTTTCGACTATGAAGTCCCAGTATTCACGTCGTCTCCCGGGGACAGTTCAATCGGGATGAACGTGGCGGCGATGAGTCTGGACGGGAATGGCTTGAGGCTCGACGTTGCGCGGGATGTGAATGAAACCGCCGCGATCGTTCTCGGGGCGAAAAGGAGCGGGGGGAAAAGCGCCGTTTTCATTGTCGGAGGCGGGTCGCCGAAGAACTTCATGCTCCAGACCGAACCGCAGATTCAGGAAGTACTGGGCATCAACGAGAAAGGCCATGATTACTTCCTGCAAGTCACCGACGCCCGGCCGGATACCGGCGGATTGTCAGGAGCGACACCGGCCGAAGCCGTAAGCTGGGGGAAGGTGGATCCGGACAGGCTGCCTGACGCCGTTGTCTGTTACGTCGACGCAACGGTTGCCCTCCCGATCCTGGCCGCCTACGCGATTGCCAACCATGCGCCCCGCCAGCCCCGCCGGCTGTATTCACACCTGCCGCAGCTGCTCGGGGCGCTGATCGAGGAGTACAAGTCGCGCAAGAAGTGAAGGCGATCGCTAGAGCTGGCACGAGTTGAAGGACCAGAAGGACCAGATAAAAACTTTACTTCTGGTCTTTCCGGTCTTTCAGGTCCTTCTGGTCCTTTTAGCGCACAGTTTACTGGAACGTGCTTCCCACCGGCAGGGTCGACTGGGCGAGGCCGCCGAGTGTCCTGATGATCGTCAGGGCCATCGGCTTGGTGGCCGTCACCACCAACGTTCCGCGGAAATCCGAGTTCTTTAACTGCGGGAAGAGCTCACCGACGAATTTCGCTTTGTGCCCGTGCGCCGGAAGATCCATCTCATGCTCGTTAACGTCAACCAGCCTGCCTGTTTCGTCATAGAGCTTCACCCGGGCGTCTACTGCTTCGTCTGACGCGTTGACCGCGGCAATACCAGTGTCGAAATTCTGGGCGACCACCTTCTGAACGACACCAACCGCAAACGGCTTGGGCACCGAGGACCCGACGCCGGCTTCCGCCAGTGTTGTGTCTCCGGAGACGATACGGAAAACGGCGGTGCCTTCCACCGGAACGTTCGATTCGATTTCAGCGTAGCCAAATTTCAATGGGTCGCTGGTCGCAGTCGTGGGAAGGGTCTTTGAACTGAAGGCCGCCAGGGAGAACGGAAAAACGGACTTGGTCTCTTCGCCCACGGGAAGAGACAGCGGGGCGCCGCTGCTGTCGAACAAACGCAGTTCACCCTTAGCCGTTGAGTTCGTGAGATTTGAGATAACCAGGATTGTCTGAAGCAGCCCCTTGGCATCGCCGACTTGCGCCAGATAGGTGTTGAACTTCGGACGGTTGACGTAATCGAAAATCATGTCGTCGATTTGTTCGGCATCCTGCGACGAGCCGTAGTCGACCAACAACTTCGCGATTCCACGGTTGGAGGTCGTGCTGACGCCCAGGAATTTTTCCTGCGCCAGTCCGCTCTCGCTGACGTTCCCAAGGTTGGCGCCCAACGGGTCAAAGGCGGTCAGGGTTATGGTGGTGGTGTCGGAACCGTTCGACGCGAAGAACCCGACCTTGGAAACCGGGTATTTGAAGTTCACAATCAGCGGAAGACTGGAAGATGTTGCCTCCATCTGGTTCTGGATCACGCGGTCCGGGTCGGCGCCGCCAATCGGCGCGACGATCATTCGAACCTTCGGGATATTGGCTTCAAGCGCCTGGAAGTTCAGCCCCCACTTGCCCAGCACATCTGCCGCCTGAACATCGGCCTGGTATTCTTGAAAATCGAACCGGATGGAGTCCTCATCGAAAGCCGAAGTACTGGTTATCTTGGAGACCTGCGCGTGCAGTGAGACGCACGCGACGAGATAGAGAAGAAACGCAAAAAAAACACTTTTTCGTCTAATCATTGTAAGAAACTCCCCTTCGTAAACCGTCGAAAACCCATAAATCAGCCTCCCCCAACCATCGAGGAGACCCCTTCTCTAACTATGATGCCGACATCGGGATTTGGCCGACCGTAGTCTTAGTCACATTTCTGGATTATTATGAAAAAAGGGTCTGTCATTCCGAAATCCTTTTAAATCAAAGAGGTGGGGATGGATATCAAGGGGAAGAGAGCGGTCGTCACCGGAGGTACCAAAGGTATTGGTCGGGCTATCGCAGAAGCACTACTCGCCGAGCAGGCCCGGGTCGCCATAGCTGCCAGGAGCAAACGGGAGGTCGAAGAGACGGTTGCTGCTCTTGAACGAGAGCATCGAGGGCGCGTAATCGGCCGGCCGTGCGATGTGGGCAAGCTCCAAGACGTCGAGCAGTTATTCGAATACTGCCTCCAGCAGTGGCAGGGAATCGACATCCTGATCAACAATGCCGGCATAGGGATCTTTAAGACGGTTGAAGAGTTGCGCCCGGAGGAGTGGCGTTCAACCCTGAGTACGAACCTCGACAGCCTCTTCTATTCTTGTCATTTGGCCATCCCTCTTCTGAAAAACGCAGGCGGCGGATTCATCATCAACATCGGGAGCCTGGCGGGCAAGAACGCGTTTGCTGGCGGTGCGGCCTACAACGCCTCCAAGTTCGGTCTCATCGGGTTCAGCGAGGCCTTGATGCAGGAGGTACGCCACGACGATATCCTGGTGGCCTACATCATGCCTGGAAGTGTTGATACGGGTTTCGGAGCAGGAATGGGATCGCCGTCCGCCTCGTGGAAAATCGCGTCTTCGGATGTCGCGGAAGTCGTGGTGCAGACACTCAAACGGCACCCGCGGTGCTTGACCAGCCGGATAGAGATGAGACCGTCGAAACCGCCCAAAAAGTGAAGAGCGCCGGGCGGTCAGTCACGGAGAGAGCACGGACTTAACGCGGGTCATACCACAATGTCGACACCGGCGCGGTTTTCGGCGCACACGCACTTCTGGCAGATCTCGTTCTGGCTGACTTTGAGTGACCGCCGAAAACCGACCGCTTCTTTGGAATTCAGTATTTCGAGCAGGCTTTGTCCGCCATTATTCTCGTAGGCAGGCTGAAAGAAGCAGGGCCGGACCGTCCCGTCGGCTTCAAGCACGGCCGACGTCCACGGAGCGCGGCATCGGACCGGGGGAAAGTCGCCCTGACCCAGAAGCGCTTTGTAATACCTGAGAATATCCCACAGCTGGGCCGGCGTCGTAAGTATGAACCTTCCCTCGAAATCAGCTGAGTAGTTCGTGAGGAGGACCTCGATCGACCGGGACAACTTGCACAAATCGGAGTGACTCAGGGCAATCTGGGAGATCTTTGGCTCATCCCAGGGTGTCGGCCTGTTGAAAGCCGTGCTGGAGACGTCGGCTCCCATGAACGAGAGCGCCCGTAAACCCAGTTCCTTGCCAAAACGGATGATATTCTCCAGATCATGGCAGTTGAACTTCTGAACGACCGTTCGGCCCACGATGGGAAAATCGACTCTGGCCGAGTGCACCGCTTTGACACCTGCTGCAAGTCGCTCTGCGCTACCCGTCACTTGCCTGATCCGATCGTGGACGGCCGGACTTCCGTGTAAAGAGACGGTCAGCTGGTCACAGTTATCAACGATTTCCGTGGCGTTTGACTCGAGGAGCAGGCCCGTGCTGAGCAGGACGATCTTGACACCCTCGCGCCTGAGCGATTGGCAGAAAGACCACAAGTTATGGTGTTTCAGCGGCTCTCCGCCTGACATGACGACATGGCGGACTGCCACATCCTTCACGGACTCGGCGTAGCTTCTCAAGAGCTCGCTCGACATCTCGACGCCGCCCTTGTCCGCTTTCCATATGTCGCACATGACGCAGCGACAGTCACACCCCGTATGAACAGTCAGGTACAGAGTCGGGAGCGAGATTATCCGATGACCCGCATTTGGGCCTTTTGCAAAGTCCGGCTTCATCGAGTGACACCATTATAGCCCATGGAAAACCGGGTTCCAGAAAGGCAGGGCGGCGGGGCGGCGGAGGGCCAACTCACGGGCCCACAAGGGACAGAAGGGACACAAGGGACAGAAGGGCCAGAAAGGAATAACGATCGTGCCGGTCCCTTCTGTCCCCTTGTGTCGATTACCCTTCGGGGTAAAATCGTCGGTCGGAGGTAGGAATGACGCGCTGCACATCCACGTACGTCTTTTTGTCCCTTCTTCTCATCGGTGACATCCTTCATGCCCAATCACCATTTGGGCGATACCGGCACGATCAAAAGCGCCAGGTTCTCGCTGTGTCGCCCAGTGTTCCTCCGTCGGCGGTTGACGGCAAGATAGGGCTGACCGAGCGCCAGGCCGTCGAAATGGCATTGGCGAACAACTTCGACGTGAACCTCCAGAGAAACACCGTCCTCAGTGAACGCTGGCGAGTCGATCGGTTGCGCGGATACTACGACCCGCAAACCAATTTTTCGTTCAATTGGGATCGCGAGAAGACTCCGGCAGCGAGCGTTCTTCAAGGCGGACCGAGCCTGACCAACATCCTGACCACCGCCACGACCGGCTACAGTCAGTTATTTCCCACCGGAACTTCCCTTCAGGCAACTTTCAGCGGTGTTCGTAACCGAACGACCAGTTTCTTCAACAGCCTGGTGCCGGCTATCAATACGCAGTTCGAGATTCAGCTGACGCAGAACCTCCTGGAGGGCTTCGGGAGAGTGGGGCAGGAGTACCAGATCGAGATAGCTCGAAATGATAGCGAAACCAGCGAACAGGAGTTCAAGCGCCTGGCGACCGACGTCATCGTACAAGTGCAGGACCGTTACTGGGAGCTCGAGTATGCTCTGCGGGATGCCGATGTGAAGGACAAGTCGCTCCAATTAGCCAAGACCGTCCTCGAGCAGAACCGGGCACGGCACGCGGTGGGGACTGCCGCACGACTGGAGGTTGTCCAGTCCGAGGCGGAAGTGGCGCTGCGCCAGGAAGAGCTTATCCGGTCGAAGTTCAGCTATCGTCTGGTTCAAGATCAACTTATTCAACTCATGTCCAACCTGGAGGATCCGCGCCAGATGACAGGCGATCTTCTGCCGGTTGACCCGGTCTCCAGCCCCCGCCCGGTCCAGGAATCCTTTGAGGATCTTAAGGCGCAGGCAAGCCGACTCCGTCCTGAAGTGGAACAGGCGAAACTGAGCCTGGCATCGCAAAGAGCGAACCTCAACCTGACCAGGAACCGCCTTCGGCCGAACCTCGACCTGCTGCTCGGGTATCAGCAGTTCGGTCTCGGAGGAACCCTCGTCCAACGCGATTTCTCTCAGGGGTTTCTCAATCCGCCGGTCGTCGGGATCATCCCGGGAGGCCTCGGTGGCGCACTGGATCAAATGGTCGGTGCCGACTACTATGGATACATGCTGGGGCTGACGCTCCAGTTACCGATATTCAACCAGGAAGCCAGAGCCGAGAATGCGCAGGCCCAGATCAGCCTGGATCAGGCAAGCCTGCGTGAGGAAAGCGTCAGGCAATTGATCGCGGTTCAACTCAGAGAGGCGTTGACTCGAATCGAGATGAACCGCGCGAGTTTCGAAGCCGGAGAGGCGGCTGTCCGATCCGTTCAGGAACGCCTCGTTGCCGAGCAAGCCCGATTCGACGCCGGGATGGCGACCACCCGCGAGATCATCGAAGCCCAGCGCGATCTGCTTCTGGCAGAAACAACGAGGCTGCGCGCGCAGATCGACCTGATCAAGAGCCACGCATTGCTGGATAAGGCGACGGGACGGACTTTTGAACGCTTCGGAATTCAGCTGGTTGATGCCCTGAGCATGAATGTGAAGTGACGGAAACTGACAAGCTGACAAGCTGACAGACTGACAGACTGACAGACTGACAGACTGACAAACTGACAAACTGACAAACTGACAGACTGACAGGGCTGACAAGCTGACAAGCTGACAAGCTGACAAGCTGACAGGCTCACGAGTGACAGGCCAGCCGACCACCCTTTCTGTCAGTCTGTCAGTTTGTCAGTTTGTCAGTCTGTCAGTTTGTCAGTTTGTGACCGGAGGAGATACAAGATGCACGATTATCGTCTCGAGAAAGACTCGATGGGAGAAATGCAGGTCCCGGCATCGAGCTACTACGGAGCGCAGACTCAGCGCGCCGTCCTCAACTTCCCGATCAGTGATCTGCGCGTTCCCAGACCTTTCATTCGAGCTATCGGGTTGGTCAAAAAAGCGGCTGCCGAGACAAACCGGGAACTCGGGCTGCTGGAAGCATCGGTCGCCGAGTCGGTCATTGCGGCGGCGGCTGAGGTCATCGAGGGAAAGCTGGATGACCAGTTCGTGGTTGACATTTTCCAGACAGGCTCGGGCACTTCCACCAATATGAACGCCAATGAAGTGATCGCCAATCGGGCCATAGAGATCCGGGGTGGCAGGATCGGGTCCCGGGAGATCCACCCGAACGACCATGTGAACCTCGGGCAATCAAGCAACGACGTAATTCCGACGGCCATCCACGTCGCGGCTATGGAAGAGATCGAGAAAAGACTCGTACCAGCCGTGCGGCGGCTCGCGGATTCACTGCGCGCGAAAGCGGAGGAATTCGACTCCATAGTCAAGATCGGCCGGACCCATCTACAGGATGCGGTTCCGATCCGGCTCGGACAAGAATTCTCGGGCTATGCTGCGATGGTGAGCCAGGCGGTCAGCCGGATTCAATCTGTCCGGCAGCGTCTGTCTCAACTCGCCATTGGCGGCACGGCCGTCGGGACGGGCCTCAACTGCCCCCCTGGTTTCCCTGCAAAAGTGGTCGAGAAGGTGAGCCGGTGGACGGGCATTCAGTTCCAGGAAGCGGAGAACAGGTTCGAAGCGTTGGCGGCGCGGGATGCCGAGGTTGAAACCAGCGGGATGCTCAAGAGCCTCGCCTGCAGTCTCATGAAAATCGCCAATGACCTGAGATGGCTGGGATCAGGGCCAAGATGCGGGTTGGGGGAAATCCTTCTGCCTCCGACCCAGCCCGGCAGCTCTATAATGCCGGGGAAGGTGAATCCCGTGATTCCCGAGGCGGTAACCATGATCGCCGCCCAAGTCCTGGGAAACGATGTGACGATCAGCATCGGTGCGCAGGCCGGGAACTTCGAGCTCAATGTCATGATGCCCGTCATTGCTTATAATCTGCTCCAGTCGATCAGCCTGCTGTCGAACGGCTGTGATGTCTTGGCGGAAAAGTGCGTGGATGGAATCCGGGCCGATCGGGAACGATGTGAGCAGATGATTGAAAGATCGCTGGCCCTGGTCACCTCACTGGCTCCTAAGATCGGATACGACCAGGCTGCGGCCATCGGGAAGGAGGCCTATGAATCCGGGCGGACAGTTCGCGAGGTTGCGAGCGAAAAGCAGTTGCTGCCGCAAGAAGAGTTGGACCGGGCTTTGGATCCGTGGAATATGACGGAGGGACGGGAAGGGTAATGTATCCACGAACCAACACGAACGAACACGAACAGAGACGCTTTTGTTCGTGTTCGTTCGTGTTGGTTCGCGGATAAATCAGGTCCTTTCGGGAGAAACAAGATGCTGAACACCGAAACCGCAAATCGTGCCATTCGCGCGCCGCGCGGCACCGCCCTGTCCTGCCGCGGGTGGCATCAGGAGGCGGCCCTTCGGATGCTGATGAACAACCTCGATCCTGAGGTCGCGGAAAATCCCTCGCAACTGATCGTGTACGGCGGGGCAGGAAAGGCGGCCCGCAACTGGGAAGCCTATGAGCGGATCGTGACGACGCTCAAGCGCCTCGGAAACGATGAAACGCTGCTGGTTCAGAGTGGAAAACCGGTCGGCGTCTTCAGGACGACCGAGTGGGCGCCTCGAGTCCTGATCGCAAATGCCCACATCGTGCCTCGCTGGGCCACCTGGCAGGAATTCCGCCGCTTGGAAGATTTGGGCCTGACGATGTATGGCCAGATGACTGCAGGGTCGTGGATCTATATAGGGACCCAGGGGATTCTGCAGGGAACCTACGAGACGTTCGCGGAGTGCGCGAGACAACGGTTCGGTGGGACACTGGCCGGGCGACTGGTGGTCAGCGCCGGGCTCGGCGGGATGGGCGGCGCCCAGCCCCTGGCCGTCACCATGAACGAAGGCGTTTTCCTCGGCCTCGAAGTGAACCCGGAGAGGATCGAGCGGCGGGTCCGAACAGGCTATTGCGATCGGATGGTGACGGATCTTGACGATGCCATCCGGCTTGCGACCAAGGCGCGAGAAGCGAAAGAGGCGCTTTCCATCGGGTTGCTCGGAAATGTGGCGGAGGTCATGCCTGAGCTCGTCCGGCGAGGAACTGTGCCTGATATCGTTACCGACCAGACGTCGGCCCATGATCTGCAAGTGGGCTATATTCCGGCAGGATTCTCCCTCGAAAAGGCGCTCGAGTGGCGAGAGAGCCGGTACGAAGACTATGAAAAGGCAGTGCTCGACTCGATGGTCGCCCACGTCTCGGCATTGCTTGAGCTTCAAAGGCAGGGAGCGGTCGTTTTTGATTACGGGAATAATCTCAGAGGCCAGGTGGCGGACCGCCGAGGGTTCACCGAAGCCTTTCGCATTCCGGGGTTCGTCCCGGAATTCATCCGCCCGCTGTTCTGTAAAGGCTCGGGGCCTTTTCGCTGGGCTGCCCTGTCGGGAAATCCACAGGATATCGTGGCGACCGACAAGGCCGTCCTCGACCTCTTTCCCGAGAAGGAGTCGCTCCGGCGGTGGATTCGAAAGGCGCAAGACAAGGTCCACTTTCAGGGATTGCCCGCCCGCATCTGCTGGCTGGAATATGGCGAAAGGGCCGAGGCCGGCCTGCGCTTCAACTGGCTGGTTCGCAACGGCAAAGTGGAAGCCCCTTTGGTTATCGGAAGAGATCATCTGGACGCCGGGTCAGTCGCCTCTCCCAACCGCGAAACGGAGGGAATGAGGGACGGCTCTGATGCGATTGCCGATTGGCCGCTGCTCAATGCGATGCTCAACGTGGCGTGCGGCGCCAGTTGGGTTTCGATCCATCATGGCGGGGGAGTCGGCATCGGGTATTCCATCCACGCGGGCATGGTTTGCGTTGCCGACGGCACCCCTGCCGCAGACGAGAAACTCCAGAGAGTCTTGACGGCTGACCCGGGAACGGGTGTGATGAGACATGCTGATGCAGGGTACGAAGAGGCGGTTAAGACGGCGCGGGAGCGCGGGGTCGATTTGCCGAGCGTGCCGCGGGAGTAAAGACCCTAAGGACCCCCCAAGGACCTCAAAGACCCGAACGATGGCCTTGTCCTTGAGGTCTTTGAGGTCCTTGAGGTCCTTTCAAATTGCGACATGAATAAGAATCAACACATCCGGCTCCACACCCTCTACGACGACCTGAAAACTCGGGTTCGATCTTTGAGCGATGATTCATCACGGGTCCGCGCCGCCCGTAGGCTGGTTGAAGAGGCCCTCAAGGGCGATGAGGTCTACTACGGCATAAACACTGGCTTCGGCGCGCTGGCCCAGAATCGAATACCGCCGGATCAGCTTCTCAAGCTGCAGAAAAACCTCCTTCTCAGTCATTCAGTTGGGGTGGGTGAGTGGGTTCCCAAAGATATCAGCCGCCTGATGCTGCTCCTGAAGCTTCATTCGCTTGGCCTCGGGTACTCGGGGATTTCGGTCGATACTTTCGAGCGTCTTCTCCGCTTTGCGCAGCTTGACCTGGTTCCGGCGGTGCCGTCGCGGGGAAGCGTGGGCGCGTCAGGGGATCTCGCACCGCTGGCCCACATGTCCCTGCCGCTGATCGGCCTCGGCTGTTTTTGGGATGAACCGGGGACAAAAATCATTCCGGCGCAGCAGTTGCTCGCTCAGCACGGTCTGGAGCCCTTGGTTCTGCAACCGAAAGACGGCCTCTCCCTGATTAATGGGACGCAGCTGATGTGCGCCTACGGCGCGTACGTACTGGAGAAGTGCCGGAACCTTCTGACTGCAGCCGATCTGATCTGCGCCATGAGTCTCGAAGCCCTGCAGGGGAGTGTCCGGCCATTCGATTCCCGCTTTCAACAGCTGAGGCCTCACCCCGGTCAGTCGCTGGTAGCAGAAAACGTGCGGATGCTGCTGAAAGACAGCGAAATACTCGAGTCTCACCGAAATTGCGGAAAGGTCCAGGATCCTTACTGCTTGCGTTGTGCACCACAAGTCCATGGCGCGGTTCGTGACGCCCTCGCTTTTGCCGGCGGTGCGGTCGAGGTCGAGATCAATGCTGTGACGGACAATCCTCTCGTGTTTGAAAACGGCGAGATCCTCAGCGGAGGGAACTTTCACGGTGAACCGCTGGCGATGGCCCTCGACTTCGCCGCCATTGCTTTGAGCGAACTCGGGGGGATATCGGAAAGAAGAACCTACCTGTTGCTCGAGGGGCACGACGGCTTGCCGAAGCTATTGATGCGCGAAATCGGCATCAACTCGGGATTCATGATGCCTCAGTACACGGCTGCGGCTCTTGTATCCGAAAACAAGGTCCTGTCGCACCCGGCGTCGGTGGATTCGATCCCGACCAGCCTGGGGCAGGAGGACCACGTGTCGATGGGAAGCATCAGCGCACTGAAGTTGCTCCCAGTGTTCCGTAACGTGGAAGTCGTGCTCGCGGTGGAATTGTTCACCGCCGCTCAGGCTCTCGATTTCCGCAAGCCCTTGAAGCCCGGTCGCGGCGTCGAAGTCGCGCATAACCACGTGCGGGCGCTCATACCTCACAAAGAGGAGGATCATCTGCTGCAGGAAGATCTAAAGGAGTGTATCGCGGTGATTCGCAGCCCGCAGTTGGTGCAGGCTGTAGAGGCGGCCGTGGGGAAACTGAATTAGCCGTTAGCTCACTATGATCCTGAGGAACATCGGCCAATTGGCTATGTGCCGGGAAAGCGGCGGGCAGGGGGAGATTCACCTGATTCCCAACGCCGCGCTCGCTTGCGAAGGCGGGCGGATCGTCTGGGTCGGCCGCGACTCCGACCTGCCTGTGTCTGCTTCAACGCATGAGGAGATCGATGCGGCCGGCCGGCTGGTCGTTCCCGGCCTGATTGACTGCCACACCCACCTTGCTTTCGGCGGTTGGCGCGCCGATGAGTTCGAGCAACGTCTCCGGGGGAGGACTTATCTGGAGATCGCTGCGGCTGGCGGAGGAATCAGGAGTACTGTCGAGGCGACCCGGCAGATCTCGGAATCCGAGCTCGTTCGGCGCTGTCAACTTTTCCTAAACGAAATGCTGGCGCTGGGGATTACGACCGTCGAGTGCAAGAGCGGCTACGGACTGGATGTCGACACGGAACTGAAATTGCTCCGCGTTTATCGTGAGGTTGCCCGCTGCCAGCCGGTAAAGATCGTACCCACTTTTCTTGCCCACATCGTTCCCGTTGAATATCTTTCACGACGGGACGCTTACTTGAACTTGCTGTGCACTAACCTGATCCCGTCTATCGCGAGGGACCGTCTCGCCGAATCGTGCGACGTGTTTGTTGAAGAATCGGCTTTCACGGTAGACGAGGCGCGGGCCATCCTCGAGGCGGCGGCTAGGTACGGGCTGAAGAGACGCGTCCACGCCGATCAGTTGACGGACAAAGGCGCAGCTGAACTAGCGGCAGAAACGAAAGCCCTGTCAGCCGACCACTTGGAGCAAGTCTCCAGCGCCGGGATCGAGGCGTTGCGCCGGGCTGGTGTGATTGCGGTCAGCCTGCCTCTCGCTTCTCTATATCTTCACACGCCGCCTATGCCCGCCCGCCGATTGATCGACGCCGGCGTACCCGTCGCGGTGGCCACTGACTTCAACCCCGGTTCTGCCCCCAGCTTCCATCTGCCGCTTGCCATGATGCTAGCCTGCAACCTGCAAAGGATGACGCCGGCTGAGGCGCTAAAAGGTGCGACGATCTATGCAGCCAGGGCGTTGGGCGTTGAAGCGGACCGCGGATCCCTCGAGGAAGGCAAGGCAGCCGATTTCCTCCTGATCGACGGTGAAGATGTAAACCACTGGCTTTATCACTTCAGAGCGAATGCATGCGATGAAGTGTTCATTGATGGCGTCAGACTTCCTCCAGCACCGCGGTAAAGTGTCTCAGGTATTCCGTTTCTTCGACGATACGGAAGCCTCGTATCTCGTCTCTCTTTTCAAAGACTGAAATGATTGATTCGGCGACGTAGTTCATGTGCATGGAGGTATAGACCCGACGGGGGACGGCGAGCCGGACCAGTTCGAGGTCGGGGTAGCGCACCTCCCCGGTCTGCGGATCCTTCTCGGCGAACATCAGACTGCCGATTTCAACCGAGCGAATCCCGGCCTCTCGGTACAGGGCAACGGCCAGGGCCTGTCCCGGGAACTGGCTGGGCGGGATATGGGGCAGAAACTCCCTGGCGTTGAGATATACCGCGTGCCCGCCGGTCGGCTTTATGATCGGGACCCCGGCCCGATCCAGTTCTTCGCCCAGATATCGGATCTGCCCGATTCTGAAGCGCAAATAATCCTCGTTCAACACCTCTTCCAAGCCTCGCGCCATCGCTTCCAGGTCACGGCCGGCCAGGCCGCCGTACGTCGGAAACCCTTCAATCAGAATCAACAGGTTCGTCGCTTTTGTAGCCCACTCCTGACTGTTCATGGCCAGAAAACCGCCGATGTTGACCAACCCGTCTTTCTTGGCGCTCATCGTACAGCCGTCGCCGTACGAGAAGAGCTCCTGGGCGAGCTCGAGAACCGTTTTCCGGGCGAGCTCCGGTTCGCGCTCCTTGATGAAAAAACAATTCTCGGCGTATCGGCAGGCATCGAAGAACAGCGGGATTCCGTATTTGCGGCAGACTGCGCGCGTTTCGCGGACATTCTGCATCGAGACCGGCTGGCCGCCCGCCGAATTGTTCGTGATCGTCAGCATGACCAGCGGGATATTCTCCGGACCGTGTTCGTTGATCAGGCGTTCCAGCCCCTCCACGTCCATGTTTCCTTTGAACGGCTCGACGGAGTTGGGATCTCGCCCCGCTCGATTCAGAACGTCAACCGCGTGACCGCCCTTATGGATGACGTTGGCGCGGGTGGTGTCAAAGTGCGTGTTGTTCGGGACGATGTTCCCCGGTTTCAGCACGACAGAAAAGAGCAGGTTTTCGGCAGTCCGTCCCTGGTGCGTTGGAATGATGTGGCGGAATCCGAATATGCGGCGAACAGCGTCCTCGAAATGGTAGAAGTTCTTGCTGCCCGCGTACGATTCGTCTCCCAGCATAATGCCAGCCCACTGGTTGTCGCTCATGGCTGAGGTCCCGCTGTCGGTCAGCAGATCGACCAGGATGCTGTCGGCCGGCACCTTGAAGAGATTAAAACCGGCTTCGCGGATCACCTTGTCCCGCTCTTCACGGGACGTTCGCTTAAGAGGTTCAACAACTTTGATCTTGAACGGTTCAAAAGGGAATTGCATATTCTGCCTCAATTTGTGAATGTTCTGATGCTAACCGAGAACGGGGGGAGAGACAAACCGCGACGGCTGACGGCTGAGAAGGTGTGAAAAAATCAAGCGTGTCGACGGGCTTTTATCGTGGCCGGACTCTCCAGAGTCCGGCGCGTACATCGTGCAACCAGCCATCATCCACGCGCCGGACTCTGGAG
>RPQK01000073.1 GCA_003819755.1 Acidobacteriota bacterium
CGACATTCGATATTCGATATTCGATATTCGACATTCTGTCTTTCTTCTTCATCGGGCAGGCTTTTGGTTGCGGCTACGCCGCGCCGTGTCTTCTGTGGTTAATTACCGCCGCCAGGCTACCGGTCACATCCAATGCGCGCGGGCGTGGTATTTCAGTATGGCGAGACTGAGGCCGGGTTCGGTGGTGAGGGCATCGACGAGGTCTTCGCTCGCCATGACGAGCAAGCGGCAGTCGGTCAGACACTTTGCGGCCAGGTTGGTGGGGCGTCGGCTCAGACACGCCCAGAAGTTGACGGGGCCGCTCTCGATCACTTCAGATCGGTCGTCCGGTTTCTGCAACTCAACCTTTCCTTCAACGAGCAGATAGAACGAAGAACAGGGTGATCCGGCACGAAAAAGATAGTGGGACGCCTGCCGGGTTTCCTCTTGAAACAAATCGGCAAGCAGCGCGAGGTGGTCGGCTGAGGCCTTGCCGAGGAACTCGATCTCCTGAAGGATGAATACCTTTTCGATGGTCGTCAGCATTGCGTCTTACCCAGCCGATGCCGTTGGCTCCCCGGTCAGGCTCTGCAGGACCCACTCGGCTGTCTCACGAACCAGTTTGTTGCGGTCTTGAGTCGCTTTGCGAACATCGTCGCTGAGCATGGTCAGCCCCTCCTCTCCCACCACCGCGAGGGCTGACGAGCGAACGAGCGGATCTTCATCAAACAGAGCATCGTGGAGCACTCCTTGCCTCTCGGACGGCAGGCGAAACAGCCGTCTGCCGATCCGGACCTGTTCCTCCCGGTCCTTCTCGCCGAAAATCGGCAGCAGCGCTTGTCGGACCTCGCCCCGAAGCCGCATCTCGATCAACTCGATAGCATTGTCTCGAATCATGGTCCGATCGTCCATGGCGAGATACGAGAAATAAGCTTCGCCTCGAGGCAGAAACAGGTCCATGGTTCTAAAGATCTTCTCGACCGTCCAACTCTGCCTTTCCCTGGAAACTTTCCGTAGCAGCCGCCAAGCCGGGCGCCTGGGCAAGCGGGCAGTAAGCTGGCCGAACTGGGTCGGAGCCTCTTCGACACTGGATCCCGCGTGAATCCGCCCGCTGCGGCGGACCACGTCATCAGGGATGATCGACTCCAGATTCCGAGCCTGGTAGTACTGCCGGGCCCACTGCATCAGGACAGGCATGAACGAGGCTTCGACATAAGACAAATCACGGTAGGCCCGGGTCTTGTTCAGAACTTTCAGAGCCCGGAAGGAGACGACCGGATCCGGCCAGAAGAGCGCCACCATAAGGGCCGCTCGCGCGGCAGATGCGCGAATATGCCCGAGGACCAGCGGGACCTCGCGTTTAATGGCCAGGTCCGTTTCAGGATTCCTCAAGAGTGCCATCAATCGGTCAATGGCCTGCATCCCGTAGTTTGCCAGTCCTACTCTCGCGGCTTGCCTGGTTCGGCCTGACCGGAGAAACGAGACCAGCGTCTCCCAAAACCGGTCATCCGCATGGTGACCGATCGCCTCCACCGCACCTTTCTGGAGTTCCAGGTCCGGGCTCTGCAGCCACTCGGACAGCACGGGCAGGTAGGCGGTATCCCTCGTTCTCCCCATGACTCTTGCCAGTGCCGCGCCTTGGACGCCCCGGACTTCCCGGCTCCATTTCAGGGCCCTGGACGGCTGCACGACACGTTCCGGCTGGTCGCCATAGAGGGCCAGGTACACGAGATAAGTCGCATCCGGCAGTTGGTCCTTCTGTAAATCCTTTTTCAGCCGGCGCAGATAGGTCCTCGGGTCATACCTCACCAACAGGTGGAAGGCCGCCGCTCCCGTTTCGGGGTCTGCACTGGAAACTAGATTTGAAACGGTCGTAAACCAAGGGGGCAAGGCCTTGTACAAACCCGAGATGTGAGACTCGAGCATTTCCTCGGTCGGAACCCGCGCAACCCCGGGAGAGCTTCGTTCAACGTCCGAAAACGCCGCCAGTTTTTCGAGCGCGAATCGCAGACGACTTCCTTCACCTTCGCGTAACTGTTCCATGACAAGATCGGCAGAGCGGAAATCGTGCAGAGGCAGCCGGCGACGACTAAACGCGGCCTTGCGGACCGTTGACCGAAGATCTTCGACGTACGCTCTAGCGGTTCGCCACGAAAGGACGACCCACGACAAGGCGGCACAGACAATCAGGACGGGAACGACACGCGCCGAGTCGCCCAAAATCGCCCGACCGACCAGAAAGACGAGGGCTCCCGACGCATCGCCCAGCCGAAAGATGACCAGATCTACCAGGCTCTTAACACTCACCGCACCTTCCCCGGCGACCGGAACATAGAGCACCTCGACAGCCGTTCGGTGCAACGACGGCCGAAGGGAACCGTCGATCGCCTTAAGGGCCACCGCCGGGAAAAAGCCGGCGACGAGGACCGCCACCCCCGCTCCGCCTGCCAATCCGACCGGGAGGACCAGAAGGGCTACCGGAATACCGAATCTATTCAGCAGGCGCCCCGTCCCAAGCAGCTGAAAAAAGCCCGAAACCAGGAACATGCTTCCCAGCAGCCCGCTGATGAACTGCGTCAGGTCCTCGCCCGAGCCGGGATAGCGACGCTCCAGGAACCAGACGTAGTTAAGATCGACCATCGTCGTAGTGAGACCGGAGACGAAAACGAGCGCAGCAATTGAGCGCAGGTACGAAGAGGCAAGCAGACCCGGGGACCGAGCCTTTTCGCGGCCGGGCTCAAAGTCAGCCGCGGCCCATGGTTTGCGTCCCTCTCGCCGCCGTTCGTGCCTCTTCGACCTGCTGATGATCAGCAGCACGGCTTGAAGGAGGAAGAGAACCAGCAGGATCTGTTCGAGCAGTCCGTGAGTCCCGTAGCGATCCACCCAAAGGAAGGTCCAGTAGGCGCCGGCCGCGCCTCCGAGGATCCCGCCCATCCCCAGCAATCCGAAGACGCGCTTCCCCTCCCGCGCTGTGAACAGCTCGTAGGAGACCACCCACCCCAGGGTTGGCAACAGCAGGGTGAACAGTCCGGCCCAGACGAAGAAAGCGAAATTGACCCAGTATATGCGCAGCTCCAGCAGTCGCCACGCCCCCGCCAGGGTCAGGATGAAGAACAGGAGCGTTCCGCTCGACAAAGCCAAATGCGTCAGCTTGCGGGCGAGTCTTCGATACAGGAAGACGACGGGCACCGCCAAGCCGGCTGAAATTACGTACAGCGCCGGCAGCCGCCAGTCAAAGCCAATGTTTTCGAGGAAGAATGTGAACTGAAGAGCCTTGATGACGCTGACACAGCTCATAGCCAGGAAGAAGTAACCGGCCATGGTGAGAACGGCGGGGGCTTCCTCCGGCCTGACCAGCAGAACTCTTAACAGACGATTCAGTCAATTCCTCCTGTTACTCCTCCGAAAAGGGAGTACTTCATTCATTCTAAACGGTATGGAGATTCGCGTTAAGGTGACGGGCGTGTCGAGGCCGACACGGGGTGTGGGACGAGAGACACGTGCGAACCGCGATCGGCCGTGTTTTCGGGGTTTCGGTATGGCACCGGGAGTGCGTGAGGCACCGGCGAAAAGGACCGCAACGACCTCAAGGACCTTAAGGACGGTCCGCGATTGTCGTTTAGGTCTTTGAGGTCCTTGGGGTCCTTCACGTCTTTGGGGTCCTTTCGACCGCCACCTTCAGGAGGGCTAGTGTAAAATGATCGCGATGCAGAAGAATTCGGTGGCCGGGAAACGTAAGCGGCATTCCCTCTTCTGGGCCACCTACGCGCTTGTCGTTATTGGAGTCGCCGTGCTGGGTATGGCGCTTGGCTTGGTTTTTGGCTACGCGATCGACCTGCCCAGAGTGGATGAGCTCCAAAAAGTGAGGCCGAACGTTGTCTCCTACGTTTACGCGGACGACGGCCGGGTTCTCGGTCAATTCGCGACCGAGAAACGGATACTTGTCACCTTCGATCAGATACCCAAACATCTTAAGGAGGCTATCCTGGCTGCGGAGGACGGCCAGTTCTTCCGCCATTCCGGTATCGATTTCAGCCGCGCCTTCATGACGCTTTTCCGTGACACGTTTCTCGGTGAGCGCAAGGGTTTCTCGACTCTGACGATGCAGCTGAGCAAGCTCCAGTTCACTAGCCGGGACAGAACGCTCAAGCGAAAAATCACGGACATGCTTTACGCGATAGAGATCGAGAAGACCTATTCGAAGGAACAGATCTTCACGATCTATTTCAATCAGATCTACATGGGTCACGGAACCTACGGGTTTGCGGCCGCTGCGGACTTCTACCTGCACAAGCAGCTGAAGGATCTGACGGTCGCCGAGGCGGCTCTCCTCGCGGGCATCGTCCAATCCCCGGAGCGACATTCTCCCATCAGTCATCCCGATCAGTCGCTGCGCAGGAGGAACAACTACGTTCTCCCGCGGATGCTGGACGAGGGATTCATCGACGCTGCGACGTACCAGAAGGCCATCAAGGAACCGCTCGTGGTTCACGGCCGCAACTTCGAGTCAGGGCCGGCTCCGTACTTTATCGAGTGGGTTCGAATAAGCCTGGAGCAGAAACACACCGCAGACGAAATCTGGAAGAGCGGTCTTCGGATTTACACAACGGTCGACTATGACATGCAGGTGGCTGCTAACCGGGCCATCCGCGATGGGCTGAAGAAATTCGACCGGGAACGGCGCCGTTGGCGCGGGCCCATCGAGACCGGACTTGATCCGCGCACTTATCAGCATGCCGATTGGCTTCAGATTTTCTACGAGGGACTGATGGTCCCAGGCATCGTCCTGCAGTCGAGCGCCTCGCAGGCGCAGATCAAGATTGGTGGCTACACCGCCCTGCTGGGCGTCGACGACGTCGCCTGGACGGGTCGCAAAAGGGTCAGCGAGGCCCTGAAGCCAGGCGATGTTGCGATGTTCAGCATCGAGCAGGTGAACCGCTCGGAAAGGACTCTGCAGGTTGCTCTTGATCGGATCCCTGAAGCTCAGGCCGCTCTGATGGCGATTGAGAACAAGACCGGCGCGATCAAGGCGATGGTCGGCGGTTTCGATTTCCGGTACAGCAAGTTCAACCGGGCCACTCAGGCGCTGCGGCAGCCGGGCTCCATCTTCAAGCCGTTCACATATGTGACGGCGATGGAAAGCGGATACTCCCCGTTTGACACCGTCCTGGACGCACCGATCAGTTTTCGTGACGGCCTGGGCCGGCTCTACCAACCGACGAACGAAGATGAAGAGTACAAGGGACTGATCAGCATTCAGCAGGCGTTGTACCAATCCCGCAATGTGCCGACGATCCGGCTGGCGAATGCACTCGGCATCAAACGGATCATCGATGTGGCGCACCGATTCGGAATACGCCGGGAATTCCCCCCGTATCTTCCCGTCTCCCTGGGTGCAGGCGAGCTCACTCTGCAGGAGATCACCTCGGCATTTACGACCTTTCCAAATAACGGCGTGCGCGCCGAACCGTACTTCATCAAACGGGTCGAGGACTACAACGGGGTGACGCTTGAAGAGCACCGCCACCGGGTCGAGGAGGTCGTGTCGCCCGAAACCGCTGGGAAAATGGTGTTCATGCTGAAGTCGGTGACCGAGCGGGGCACGGCGTCCACGGCCGTTCATCTGGCCGGCGACAGCTTTCGGAGGCCCATGGGCGGGAAGACCGGCACGACCAATGATTTCACAGACAGCTGGTTTGTGGGGTTCATCCCTCAGCTGACGGCCGGAGTGTGGGCCGGGAGAGATGAGAAGAAGCCGCTCGGCAATCGCGTGTTCGGTGCCACTCTCGCTCTGCCGATCTGGATCGAATTCATGAAGGAAGTCTTCAAGGAGTTGCCCGCCCAGGACTTCGAGACCAGCTTCCAACCGAGCGGGCCTTCCGAGAACAATACCGAAGCCCTGATCGCACCCCAGCCGGTCTCCACCGACCCCATAACCGTCGAGGACATCAAGCCGCCGCTGTGAGGGCACGGCCCCCCACGGACGAACACGGACTGACACGGACAGGCAGGACTTGTGCCTGTCCGTGTCAGTCCGTGTTCGTCCGTGGGGGGCCGGTTCCTACGATTCGCGAGCCGTTACAAAATCGGGGATTCTGAGGAGAGCGTCCCGGTAGACCGAATCCGGGAAATGACTGATGCATTCTTTGGCCTCTTCGGAGTACCGCCGCGCAAGCTGCTTCAGTTCTTCGCCGGTCTGGTAGGCGTTCACAAGCTCCAGGATCCTGGCCTTGTTCTCGGCGCTGAAGTTCTTGGTCCGGATGACCCTCCCCACAAATTCCTTCTCCCGCGAGGTCGCCCGCTGCATCAGGTAGGTGATCGGCAGAGTCACGCGACCTTCTTCGAGATCCTTCAGGACCGGCTTCCCCAGAACCTCCTCACTTGACGTGTAGTCAAGCAGGTCATCGATAAGCTGAAAGGCCATGCCGAGGGAGGTTCCGTATCGTTCAATCTTCCGCTCGAGCTCGGCTCCCACGTTCCCCAGAATGCCGCCCAGCCGCCCGCAGGCCCCGAAAAGGTAAGCGGTCTTGCGGCGACAGATCTCGAGCTGCTCTTCGACCGAAATGTCGGACCGGCCATTCTGGTCAAGCTGTATCAACTCGCCTTCCACCATCGTGCGGGTCACGTCGATCAGCAGCTGCAGAATCCGGAAGTCCTTCAGGTCGAGAGCCAGGCGAAAGGATGTCATGTAGAGCCAGTCACCCATGAGGACCGTGATGGAGTTCCCCCAGATGTTGTTGACCGAAGGGCGGCCTCGGCGCAGGGAGGCGTTGTCGATGATATCGTCGTGAACAAGGGTCGCGACGTGAATGAGCTCAGCCACGACTCCTAATTTGACAGCAGGAGCGCCTTCGTGTCCGCACAGCTTGGCGGCCAGAAGCAGGATGGCAGGCCGCAGCCTCTTGCCGCCGCTTTCGTGCACGTATTGATTAATATCGCCGACCAGCGAGACTCCGGTATCGGCATGGGCACGGAGCATCTCCTCGACCTGGAGCAGGTCCCCCTCAACCAGCCGAAAGATGTCCTTCGCGGTCAGTACCGACCCAAGTGCCATGTTCTGCTCTTTCCGCGCTACTATAGCCTAACGCGCGCCGCCAATTCAAAAGCGAAGCGCATCGAAGGCTGACAGCTAACGAGCAGCTGTCAGCTTGTCGCCCGTCAGCTTACACGCCAAACAGCCGCTCGAAATTCAAACTCGTCAGCTTCCCGATGTCCGCGGGCGTCACGCCTCGCTCGGCGGCCAGCACTTCGGCCACCCTCACCACAAACGAAGGCTCGTTCCGGCGCCCCCTGTTGGGAACCGGAGCGAGGTAGGGACTGTCAGTCTCGATAAGCAGACGCTCCAGCGGAATTCGCCTGGCGATGCCGCGCAGGTTCTCCGCATTCCGAAACGAGAGGATACCGCCGAACGAGATGTAAAAACCCAAAGCCAGCGCAAACTCTGCTGTCTGAAGGTCCGAACTGAAACAGTGGAACACGCCCGCGGTGCCCGGCCGAACTTCCTCCTCGAGAATGCGACGGGTCTCTTCGTCCGCTTCCCGGGTATGAATAATTATCGGCTTGTCTAACGCCTGAGCGATTCGCAGTTGCCGGCGAAAGGCTTCCCGTTGCTGGTCCCGTGCTGAGAAATCGTAATGAAAGTCCAGTCCTATCTCCCCCAGGCCGACTATTTTCGGACGGCGCAGCAAGCCGGTCAGGGTTTCTGCCGCCTGCTCACTAAAGTGTTTCGCGTCATGCGGGTGAATGCCGACCGCCCCGTAGACGCTCGGCTCGCGTTCGACCAACTCGAGCATTTCCGCGACGCTCGCCGAATCCTCCGTCATGCAGCCGACGGTGAGTATCCGGGAAACACCAGCCTCGCTCGCCCTCTTGAGAACATCCGGCATATCCTGCCCAAACTGCTCGTGGTCCAGGTGAGCGTGAGAATCGATGTAAGCCATGTTCAGAGTTCAGGGTTCAGGGTTCAGGGTTCAGGGTTCAGGGTTCTCGGTTCAGAGTTCAGGGTTCAGGGTTCTCGGTTCAGGGTTCAGAGTTCAGTATCCTGGGTTGCCGGTGACCCGGTCTCGGCTCGGGAAACCTGAACCGCGTGAACCGAGAACCGAGAACCGAGAACCGAGAACCCTGAACCCTGAACCTACTTGAGCCGCGACCCAAGGGCCACCGGCTCCGTGAACGTCGCCAGAGTAGGCACGCCGCCGTGAGATGCCGCGACAATCATGCCGTTTGAAACCACTCCCATCAGCTTAGCCGGTTTGAGGTTGGTCACGACGACGACGATTCTGCCGACCAGAGTCTCGGGGGGGTAAGCCTTGCCGATTCCCGCGACTAACTGGCGGGTTTCGCCGCCGATGTCGACCTGCAACCTCACCAGCTTGTCCGACTGCGGCACTCGTTCGGCCTCAAGGATCTTAGCGACCTTCATCTCGACCCTGGCAAAGTCTTCAATTGTGATTTCGCCTGGTTTGGGTGGTTGTCCCGGCTCGACGGAAGCGGGCTTCGCCTTTTGGCTTTCCTGCTCCTGCTGCTGCCGGTTAGCCTTCACTTTCTCCTGGAATTCGGCCGGATCCAACCGCGGGTAGATGGCTTCAACCTGGCCGATGGTCGTGCGTGCCTTCAGTTCTCCCCAGATCAGGCCGTTGGCTTTCGGGTTTTCCCCGGCAGATTCGAGACCCAGCTGTCTGAGGATAAGGGCGGATCCGTCGGGAGTGACCGGGGTCAGCATCGTCGCGATGATCCGCAAAGCCTCCGCCGCATTGTACAGGACTGTGGCCAAACGCGTCTTCTTCGACCGATCACGCGCAAGCAACCAGGGTTCGTTCGCGACGATGTATTTGTTTACAACTGAATTCAGTTCCCAGACACTGTCGAGCGCCTTGGTAATCTGGAGGCGTGCGAAGTTCTCTTTGTACAGCTGCACCGTCTCTTTACTGAACCGCCTCAGCTCCTCGTCACCGCCCTCGAGGTCTCCGGGTTCCGGGACGGCGCTGTTGAAATAGTTCTCGATCATCTTCAGAATCCGGCTGGCCAGGTTCCCGAGATCGTTGGTCAGGTCATTGTTCACGCGGCTCGTAAGGCCGTCGTAGGAGAAGTGGCCGTCCGCCCCTAGAGGGATCTCGCGCAGCAGGAAGTACTTCAAGTAGTCACGGGGAAGAACGTCGCTCAGTTCGTCGGTGCTGACCAGATTGGCGGGAGTCTTCTCCGATTCGACTGTCCACAAGCCGTGCGCGAGGATACGGCGCGGAGGCTCGAGCCCCGCCGCGAGCAGGAACGCCGGCCAATAGATGGCATGAGTACGCAGCATGTCTTTCGCAACCAGCTGTACATCAGCCGGCCAAAGCTTGCGAAAGCGTCCCATATCATGGGGAAAACCGGCACCGGAGAGGTACCCGGTCAGAGCGTCAAACCGGACGTAAAAGACATGCTGCTCGTCATCGGGAACCTTGATTCCCCATTTGCTTGAGGTCCGACTGATCCTCAGATCCCTCAAGCCTCCTTTGACAATGCTGAGAATCTCGTTCATCCGCGTTCCCGGAATCACGAAATCCGGATTGTCCTGGTAGAAAGACAACAATTTCTCCTGGAGGCCGGACATCTTGAAGAAATAGCTCGGCTCCGAGATGAATTCATGGGGCTGACCGCAACTGAGGCACTCTTTCTGGTCCTCATCCGCGTAGGTCTCGCATCGCGCACAGTAGTTGCCTCGGAACTCACCGAGATAAATGAAGCGGTTCTTTTTTATCTTTCGGTACAACTCCTGGACTGCGGCGGCGTGTTGCTCGTCGGTGGTCCTGATGAACTGGTCATAACGCAGGCCCAGTCTGTCCCACGCCTTCCGAAATTCCTCGCTGTAACGGTCAACCAACTGACGAGGCGAAAGCGATTGGTCTTGGGCGGCCCGTTCGATCCTTGAACCGTGCTCGTCGGTACCCGTAAGCGCGTAGACCTCGTGCCCGGACAGTCGCGTGAAGCGCGCGATAGCATCCCCGATGATCATCGTATAGGCCTGTCCTATTTGGGGTGAACCGTTGACGCAGTAAAGAGGAGTAGTCAGGTAAAAGGTCTTACTCATAATCTTCGGCTTTTCCCATTTGCTCGAGTACCTGCCTCCTGATGGATTTCAGAGGCTGTCCAGTCTTCTCGGCAATCTCCTTGAGGTCTTCGTATTCCAGGGACACATTCACAACTTGTCCCTGCCAGCGGGCCAGTTTGACCCGAACTCGCCCGTGTTCAGTCCGGATTTCGGTGATCTCGCGGGGAACAGCCCAGCGCCGCGTGGTGGTCGAGCGTATCCCCAGGGTCGTTGTCTCCCGGATCAGCAGCTCGGCCATTTTGGCTTCCTGCTCGGGCGCACACAGCAGCGTGAGCAGCACAGCCGGCCGGTTCTTCTTCATTTGGACCGGCGTGTAATAAACGTCAAGCGCACCCTCCCTGAGAGCCAACTCCATGAAGTAGCCGAAAACCTGGGCTTCCATGTCGTCTATGGTGGCTTCGAGAACGACAATCGCTTGTTCTTCAAGCCCGGTGTTGCTGTTGGGACGCGAGATGCCGGAAGTCTCTCCAATCATTAATCTTAGCATATTGGGAATTCCCGGCATTTCACGGTCTCCGGCCCCCAGACCCCAACGCGAGTACTCGGCCGCCGGCGGGAATGTCAAGGCTTTGGCTACGGTCGTGACAATTGCTGCTCCGGTCGGGGTGGTCAACTCGGACTGAACAGTCCCGAGCAACGTGGGGAAACCTCGAACCAGCTCGCTGGTGGCGGGCGTCGGGACCGGCCAGGTGCCGTGAGAAAAAGTCACGGTACCGCCGCCCAGATTAATCGGAGCGGTATAGAACTCATCGATCTCAAAATAAGCAAATCCGATACAGGCACCCACCACGTCGACGATTGCGTCGACGGCTCCGACCTCATGAAAATGAACTTCGTCCAGAGAGGTACGGTGAGCTTTCGCCTCCGCTTCCCCCAGCCGCCGGAAAATGTTGACCGACCGCTCCCTGATGGTTTGGTCGAGTTGACTCGCCTGAATCAGCGCTTCGATTTGTCGTGGCGTGTGATGGTCAGAGTGGTGGTGGCGCCCGTGATGGTGATCATCCTGGCGGTGAGTCACAAGCACCTGGAAGTTGGTCCCTTGCAGGCCCTCACGCACGATCGGCGCCGCTCGCAGCTCGTAACCGGAGACGCCGAGTTTGCCGAGCTCCGAGCGGAGATAGTCCAGTGGCAAACCCATGTCGAGAAGCGCGCCGAGAATCATGTCGCCCGCGACGCCGTTGAACGTGTCGAAGTAGAGAATCCTCATCTGATCATTGGTGCCTGGGATGGCAGGAAGCCAAAAGAGTATTACAAGCGGGCGGGTTTGTAAACTGCGGGAAGCCGCCTGTCGGCCGATGAGGAGACGTGCCGGATTAGGGTCCCAGGGGAAAGATCTTGCCTGTCGCTGCTGGTACAATCAGAAACAATGCTTCTACGGAAAGCTGTCTTTTTCCTATGCTTCGCCATCCTTCTCGAGCCTCTGGAGGCGGCCGGCGAACCAGGCGCCCAGTGGCGGGTCTTCCGCTACCGGATGGCGGGGCGCGTGAGGCTCCTTCTGTTCTGGGTAGGACGCGAGGACGTCGGCGGAGGAACGATCGCTTTGCTGAACAGTCCGGCGGCCGAGGGGAAACAGGGGGAAGCCGTCGAGGTGCTATTCGGCTCGAATCCCAACCGGGTACCCGGGAAAATCAACCGTTGGGGCTACGGACGCGAATCCTCCGAGTGGCAAGGAAGCTCGTCGGGTCCATCGATTCTCTTAAGCAGTACTTTCGAAGGCTTCATGCGCCATTCCGACGAGGAGTCTCTCAGCGAAGTGAAAAACCGCCAGGCGGAAGACACCTTCTGGTATGACGGCATACAAAGCCGGGTGACGCCCGACGGGGCGACAGCGATCGTACACTTCTTTTCGGAGAAGAAAGACTTCGATTACACCCAGCCGGCGGGCGTCGAATGTGGATACCGGCGGCGCCTTAAGGCGGGGCCGCCGGACCGGTCCCGCCAGCTCAAGAAGACCGAATTTCCCTATCCTCAACCCTTCGGTTTTCTGACCGCGGTCAAATACCTGGTCCGAGAAGTGTCCGACCGCTTCGCCAAAAGATCTCCCAAGTGGGCCGCTTATCGACCGGAGCTCAGTTACGTCTACAACGCGAAACCTTACGAGATCGCAATATCAGACCTCGAACATCATCGTGAATATGAACCGGCGGCCGGATGGCAGGTGAAGGATGTTATCGAAGCGGAGTTTCGGGTGACCAACCTGAAAACTCAGGAGAAGCACAACTTTTCCCTTTGGTTCCCAACCACCGGCCCGCTCCGGAACATCCCTCTCAAGATCGTGGATAAGCCGCGATGGTGGCTCCGGGTCGAGCTGACGCTTGATCCCGCGTCCGGGAAGCAGGGGGGGACGGCCCAGACGTCGGGCGTCATGCCGGAATGCGGGGTGACAAGGTGACCTGTCACCCTCTCACCCTGTCACCCTCCCAACAGCTTCCGCGGCGCTTCCTCGTCGAGCGGCAACACTTTTCGCTCGGCCCATAGGGCGTCGGTGGCGGCGCAGGCGGCGGGACTCTTGAAGAACTCCACCCAGGCGCGAGAGACGGCACTTGACACCGGCCAAGGCTCGAAATCAAGCCAGGGGAGCAATCGGGCGATCAAGCCGATCGGAACTCCGGCCTGACTCAGGATCTGCTGAAAGCCAGAGACGGCGCGGCCGGCCCGAAAGGCGTTGACGTTGATATGCACCAGGCGTTCGCTCTTTCTGGCAAAGAGCACGGCAAGATGCTTCTCCAGCATGGGCGCCGGATAAGGAAGCAGCGCAGAGGAAGCTCCGAGCAAGACCATGTTCTGGGCTTTCGGAGATCCGGCTTTGCGCGCCAGATGGGAGCCGTTCACAAGCAGGACCGACGGCAGCTGAAAGAGTTGACCGTAGACCGAGGAGGGGTCGGGATAATCAGGGATATTGATAAAAGGAGTGATGTCCGTAATCAGCCTGCCTCCGGCAGCGGAGAGATAGGGCAGGTAGCGAAGTGACTCCAACGGTTCCAGCGAGAGGATCATGTCGGCGATGCCAAGGGGAATCAAGTCGCTCGCGATCGGCTTGTCACTGACCCGTACATGGGCCTGCACGGCTCCACCGCGCTGGGACATGCCATGCACCTCGGGTTGTTTCAGAAAATAGCCTGCCTCCATGGCACTTGAGTCGATGACGTAGGCCATCGAAAGGATGCCCTGGCCTCCGACGCCACACAGCAAGATATCCTGCTTCATCGCGATTCTCCTTCGCGGTTGCTTTTCGCCGTCTTGATCTCCTTGTAGTAAGTGACGCACTCGCGCCGCGCTATGATGACCGATAGACCTCGGTATTCAATCTCATCTCTGACCACACGCACGTTGTCGTCCAGATTCCGGGGCAGCGGCTTGATCACTTTGATGTGCTCACTGGGCACCCCCAGGCCGGCCACGATTCGCTCGACCGCCTCATCTGTAGCCATGGTCGGCTGCCCACCGGTCATGGCCACGATGCTATTGTCCAGGATAAAGACCTTTATGTTGGTGTTCTCCCGGGCCGCATCCAGCAGCGGCGTGAGGCCCGAATGGGCGAAGGTGGAGTCGCCGATAACGCAGAGTACCGGGCTGAAGCCGGCGTGACTGATGCCGGCTGCCATCCCTATGCTGGCCCCCATGCAGATGCAGGAGTGAAGCCCCTCGTGCGGCTTGTAGAAACCGAGCGTGTAACAGCCGATATCCCCCATGATTCGCACGTCCCGGTAGTCCCGGGTCGCTTCGCGGATGATCTGATAGGTGTCAGAGTGAGGACAACCTTCACACAGCACCGGAGGGCGAGGCCTGACCACCTTGTCGATCCCGGGAAGGGAGACTGCGGGCGTCTTCGCCGCGCCGAAAACGGCTCTCACGAGGTCGGGTGTCAATTCGCCGCTGCGCGGAAGGTCCCCGCTGACCTTTCCCCGTACCTTCAGACCGCGGTGCATTCCTTCGCCGGTCAACTGTTGCTCAATGAAGGGATAGCCGTCCTCCAAAACCCAAACCTCGGAGCTGCTCTCGATCAGCTTCTTCACTTTGTCGACGGGCAGAGGGTAGAAACCGACACAGAGCAGATTGCAGTCAGCCAACCGGTCACCCAGAGCTTCCTGAACGTAGCCTTGGGCGATCCCCGCCGCGATGATCCCCGTTTTTCCGTTTCCGCTCATAGTCAGTTGATTCGCTGGATGGTTCTCGGAAAGTGCCCGCAATTCAGCCTGCTTGTCGAGCAGGCGCTCAAATCCCCGGCGAGCATTGGAGGGCAACAGGGTCCAATACGAGGTGTCCGGGCACAAAGACCGCACGTTCTGTTGACGAGGCTCGGCCAGGGCAACAATCGAGCGGCTGTGGGCCAGGCGGGTGACAAGGCGGAGCATCACAGGGAGGTTGAGGCTCTCTGAAAGATCAAGGCCTTCTCGGGCCATCGAGTAGGCCTGCTGTTGGTCGGCGGGCTCCAGGCAGACAATCTGGGCGAACCGCGCATAAAAGCGGGAGTCCTGCTCATTCTGGGAGCTGTGCATGAAGGGGTCATCCGCAACGACTACGAGCAATCCGCCGTGGACCCCCGAGATCGTGGAACTGATGAACGGATCAGCGGCCACATTCAGACCCACGTGCTTGAAGGATACGATGGCGCGTCGTCCGGCGTAGGACATTCCCAGCGCTTCTTCATAGGCGACCTTCTCGTTTGTTGACCAGCGGGCGTGGATCTCCAGCTCCTCCTGGATCGATTGGCTGTGAATGTATTCGAAGATCTCTGTCGACGGTGTCCCCGGGTAAGCGTAGGCGCCACTGATGCCCGCGTCTATCGCCCCCCTGGCCACCGCCTCATCCCCCAGCAGGATCTGTCTGTTCATACCGTTCACCGTTATGCCGTTCACCGTTCACCGTTATGCCGTTCACCGTTCACCGTTCACCGTTATACCGTTCAAGGTTCAACGGAGAACGGTGAACGCTGAACGCTGAACGCTGAACGGTGTCTGCATTTCGGGTGCCGAGGACTGGCCGTAAGGCCGAAGCCCGGAAAAGCGAGCAGATTGGACTGGTGCAGGTGACTGTGGCGCCGGCTCCTTGAGTTAAATCGCCCAAGTTCTGAGTTAATTCCCGCCCCTGCGCGGTGTTAACGGTTGCGGAAATTTCGGCGGGCAATGACCGGGATTTTGAATTAGAATGAGGCCGGTGTATGAGGGAGTTTGTCCCGCGACTTCGTGGCACCGCACTAGGCCACAACCAACCTCGGATTTCCCTTCAAAAACCGGCGGAGAGCCATGACTGAAATCGTTATCTTCGGCCGCGGAGGTCAGGGCGGCGTCACCTTGGCGAAGCTCATCGCGATGACCTATTTCCTCCAGGACCAGTTCGTCCAGGCCTTTGGTGTGTACGCAGCAGAACGCTCGGGTGCTCCGCTGCGGGCCTTTGTCCGCATCGACAGCAAGGAGATCATCTGCCGAAACCAGATCTACGAGCCCGATCATGTCATCGTCCTCGAACGGACACTGATCGATGAAAGAATTACGACCGGGCTGAAACCGGGCGGCTGGGTCGTGCTAAACACCCCCCGCCCTCCCGAAGAGTTCGCCGAGTTGTTCAGGGGTTACAGAATCGCCTCCGTCGATGCGAATGCCGTCGCGATCGAAAACAACCTGGGGACCCGTACTACACCGATCGTCAATACAACCATGCTCGGTGCCGCCGCCCGGGTGTTCGGCGAGAGGTTCTCAACGGTCGAAGCGGCCTTGTCCGAGCTCAGATTCCTCGGGCCGAACCTAAGCGCCGCCAAGCATGCGTACGAGTCAGTGCGCAGCCTTCCGAACCCCTTCGGAACCAGTCCTCTTCAACCTCCGATTGCTGTGCCCGGGCCCACGCTCAGCATTCTCGATCCGGCGGCTGGCGGCCTGCCCACCATCAAGACCGGAACCTGGGCAACGCAACGTCCCCATCAAGAGCGACTCGGATCCCCCTGTAACAACGGGTGTCCGGCGGGAAATGACGTAAGCGGGTTCCTGGCAGCCATCCGGGATCGGGATCTGGACCGGGCACTTTCTCTGCTGCTCGCGACGTCGCCTTTTCCGGGAGTCTGCGGTCGGGTTTGCCCGGCCCCCTGCATGAAGGCGTGCCACCGGTCAGCGTTGGATCAAGCGGTCAACATCAGGGAGCTGGAACGCTACGTGGCTGACCATACGGCCCCCACTCTAACTCCGCTTTCGAGCTCCCGGCAACCAGTCGCGGTGATCGGCTCAGGGCCGGCCGGACTGAGCGCCGCCTATCATCTGGCCCGCCTTGGATATCCGGTTCCAATAATCGAAGACCAAACGGAACTGGGTGGGGTGCTGCGGAACCACCGCCAGCCCTACCGGCTCACGCGCCCC
>RPQK01000074.1 GCA_003819755.1 Acidobacteriota bacterium
AGAAGACAGAAGTCAGAAGACAGAAGTCACGAGTCAGAGGACAGAAGTCAGGAGTCAGAGGACAGAAGTCAGGAGTCAGAAGACATAAGGCAGGAGTCAGAAGTCAGAAGACACAAGGCAGAACACATAAGGCAGGAGTCAGAGTCAGAAGAGATCAGGAGCAGACAGAAGGCAGAAATCAGAATGTCTTGCTTTCTACCTTCTGACTTCTGACTTCTGACTTCTTCCCTTCTGACTTCTGACTTCTGTCTTCTGACTTCTACCTTCTGACTTCTGACTTCTGACTCCTGACTCCTGACTTCTTCTGCCTTACGGCTTAATGAACGACGTATACGCGACACTCGTCTGTCGCTGCTGGCGGTCACCGGGAGGGGTACCGATCAAGACTCGGAGAATCACACCCTTTCCGGAAGGCATGCTCGTGATCCGGTCGTAGAACTCCTGACTCCGGTTGACGGGCGTCCCGTTTACGTTAGTTATCACCTGGTTGGCTTCCAGTCCAGCCTCGTCAGCGAGGCTGCCGGGTGAAACGGAGATAATTTTCACGCCTTGGGCCTTCTCGAGACCCAGGCCTTTGGCGTCCGCCTGCGACAGCGTCTCGAATTCCAAACCGATCTCCTTCGGTTTCTCCTTTTCCTCACGTTGGTCGAAGGAGAGGCTGTCATCGCCGTTGCCGTTGCGATCTCGATCCTCGAGGGTCCGTTCTGCCAGCGTCACGTTCAGCTTCTTCACTTCACCCTTGCGCACGACCAGAACGGGAACGGTCTGTCCCGGAGGAGTATTGGCGACGGCCGATCGGAGGTCGTAGATGGTTTCGATCTCGCGTCCTCCGAACTTCACGATAACGTCTTCCGGTCGGACACCCGCCTTATATGCCGGTCCCGTTTCAGCCGGGTCGCCCTTCTCGTCGATCAACTGCGTGACGATAACTCCGTCGCCGTCTTTCAAGCCCTGGGAGTCGGCGCCCGCGACTCCGAAGTACTGTGCCAGTTCGTCCGTCATGTCGTAGACATTCATGCTGACGCCCAGCCAACCGCGCTCGATTTTTCCCTTGCCTACCAACTGGTTGTATGAGTTGACGAAGACCGTGGAGGGGATGGCAAAGCCAACTCCCTCGGAGCCGCCGCTCTTGGTCGAAATGAAAGTATTGATGCCGACGATCTCGCCACGCGTGTTAACCAACGCGCCTCCGCTGTTACCCGGATTGATCGCCGCGTCCGTCTGAATGTAGTCGCCAAAACCAGACGGTGTAAACGGAATGATGCCGCGGCCCGAGCTGCTCGAAAAGCCGATGCGGCCGGTGGCCGACACGATACCGGCCGTTACCGTCTGTTCCAAGCCAAAAGGACTGCCGATCGCCACCACCCAGTCTCCGACTCTTACAACCGTGGTATCACCGACCTTTGCGAACGGGAGGGGCTTCGAGACATCGATCTTCAAAACCGCCAGATCGTTCTCGCGATCTTCGCCGATGATTCTTGCGATGTAGCTGTCGCCGCTCGACAACTTCACGTTGATTTTGTCGGCCGAGGACACCACGTGGTCATTGGTAAGGATGTAGCCCTTGCTGTCCACAATGACCCCCGAGCCGAGACTGCTCACTCTTCGTTCGCCGGGAGGCACCGGGCCGAAGAAGCGTTCGAAAAAGTCCTCGCCGAAAAAGTCTTCGAACGGTTCCTGTTGTTCCGGCTGCTGGCGTCGTCTGGAGCTGGAGCTCCGTTGCTTAATAACCGAGGTGGTCGAAATGTTGACAACGGCCGGACCGACTGTAGTCGCAACGCGGGCGAAACCTTCAGCCAGATTGGCGCTCTGCTCCAAGACCTGAGGGGTGCCGCCACCCTGGATCTTGAGCTCGGCCACCTGCTCTCGCTGCTCGGCGCTGAATACGCCGTCCGAGACGATGCTGCCAATAGCGATCCCGAGCACCAGCGCCATCAAAAGCGCGGCGAAGGTCAAGCCTTTGTTCGATCTTAAGAACTGCCTGAGAGCTGACATCTAGTCCTCCAAAAGGTTCACATGTTGCGGTTCAAGGCCGAACGCTCGGTGGTCTTCCACAACCGGTTAACCCTGAACCTTTCAACTTTGAACCCATGCTTTACGCTATTTTAATAACTCTTTCTGACTCTGATTTATACGCTGAAAATCTCGGCCGGTTCCGCACTTCGATCTTAGCACAGAAGCTTCGCCGAGAAGGACTCCCGCCATGACAAGCGCGCCGCCCAGCCATTCCCGCCATAAAAGCTTGTCCCCGTAAAAGATAACGGACGTCATTGCCGCAAAAACCGGCTCCAGGGAAAAAATCAGGGCTGCACGCGCCGGAGAAACATGACGCTGAGCACGAATCTGAACGGAGAACGCCAAGGCCGAGCAGAAGACAGCCAGGTAAACGAGCGCCACGTAGAAGGAGGCCGAGAAGTCGAGACGAGGGGTTTCGACCGCCAGAGATATCGGGAGACTCAACAAGGCAGCTCCGCCAAGCTGCAAAACGGCAAGCAGGCCCGGAGCGGCGGAATGCGCATACCGGCCCACAAACAACAGGTGAAAGGCGAACACGACCGCGCAGCCGAGGGTCAGGAGATCGCCCCGATTCACTTCCAGGAGGTTGTCGGGTCTCACCAGGAGGTAGAGGCCTATAAATGCGGTTAACACGCCAAGGCCTACTTCCAGAGAGATCCGCGCTTGAAAGAACATCCACCCAAGAATCGGGACAAGAATCACGCTGACGCCGGTTATGAAGGCCGACTTGGAAGGACTCGTGAACTGCAGGCCCAGGGTCTGGAGCAGAAATCCCGCATACAGCACACCCGATAGAACCGCCCCGTAGAGAAACGCAAGTCGGTGAGCCCCGGACCAGACACCCCGAAAGAACAGCAGCGCGGCCAAAGCCGCCAGCGTGAACCGAAGAAAGAGGAACCAGTACGGCCCACACTGCTCCAGTGCTTCCTTAACGATGACAAAGGAGAGTCCCCAAAGGAAGGTGATGAACAGGAGCCACAGTGATGCGCTTCGAGGCGAGTTCATAATTCAAAGGATGAAGGATGAAGGATGAAGGATGAAGGGAATTGGGATCTTTTGTCCTTCATCCTTCATCCTTCATCCTTCTCTTTCATCCTTCATCCTTCATCCTTCATCCTTCATGTTCATCCTTCAGTTTCGAGTGCCTCCGGCTGTACAGAAAGTAAATGGTCAACCCGATCGTCAGCCACACGACAAATCGCACCCAGGTCGTCCAGGGCAGCATTATCATCAGGATCGCGCAGGTCAGCATCCCCAGGGCCGGCACAACGGGGACAAACGGAGTACGGAACGGGCGCTTCAACTCGGGGTCGCGATATCTCATCACAATCACCCCGCCGCTCACCAGCACGAAGGCGAACAGCGTGCCGATACTGCTCAGGTTAGCCGCCTCTCCGATATCCATGAAAGCGGCGAAGAAAGCGACGAAAGCCCCACTAAGAATCGTGGTGACGTGCGGAGTTCGGAAGCGCGGGTGGACGCGGGCAAAGAAGGGCGGCAGAAGCCCGTCGCGCGACATCGAGAAAAAGATGCGGGGCTGTCCCATTTGGAACACGAGGAGGACCGCGGTGGTGGCCATTACCGCCCCGAATGCCACGATCCCGGCGGCCCAGTCCATTTTCAGATAACTGAAGGCCAGGGCCAGGGGCTCGCTCACATTCAGCTGGTCCCAGGGGATGATGCCGGTAAGAACCGCCGCCACCGCAATGTAGAGGATTGTACAGACTACCAGCGACGTGATCATTGCGATCGGGAGGTCGCGCTGTGGGTTACGCGTCTCTTCGGCGGCAGTCGAGATGGCGTCAAAGCCAATGTAGGCGAAGAAAATAATGGCCGCGCTCGTCATAATGGGACCCAAGCCGTTAGGAGCAAACGGCACCCAGTTCGACGGCTTCACGTAAAATGCCCCTACGACGATGAAGAAGAGCAGAACGATGAGCTTGATAACAACCATCAGGGTGTTGAAGTTCGAGCTCTCCTTGATTCCGATCACCAGGACGGCGGTGATCAGGAAGACGATGAACACGGCGGGAACGTTGATTATGATTGGCAGACCCAGCACATGAGGAGAGGAAGCGAGCATGTCGGCCGTGATCATGGGATTGTTATAAGTGGAAGTTAGCCACCACGGAAGATTAATCCCAAATCCCTTCAGCAACTGGTTCATGTAGCCGGACCACGAAATCGCCACTGCGATATTTCCCACCGCATACTCCAGTATCAGATCCCAGCCGATGATCCAGGCGATCAGCTCGCCCAGAGTGAAGTAGCTGTAGGTGTAGGCACTGCCGGAGATCGGCACCACGGAGGCGAACTCTGCGTAGCACAAAGCGGATAGCCCGCACGCGACCGCGGTCAGCGCGAAGGCGAGCATGATGGCGGGGCCTGCCCCCAGCCGGTCACCGCTTCCTGCCGCAGCCGTCCCCACCAGCGCAAAGATCCCGGCCCCGATTATGGCCCCGATGCCGAGCAGCGTGAGATCGACCGGGCCCAGTGCCCGCTTCAGCCGCGTTTCCGCCTGCTCGGCCGTCTGCAGGATCGCCCGGAGATTTTTGGTCCTGAATAGATTGGAACGCAATTTGGTCTCTCCCCCTTATTGCCACGCGGACAGCGCCGCCAACTCACACCAGCTTTAACTTCGCATACCGCTGAAGCAACTTCTTGATTCCAATATCGGGAAACTGCACGGTGATCTTCAAATCATCCCCGGATTCCTGAACTTCCAAAACGCGGCCGCGGCCGAAGTCCTGGTGTTGAACCAGGGCTCCCTTGACGAAACCTCCCGGCGCCGGTTTCTTCTTTTGCTCGAGGAAATGCCTGACACTGTCCGGCGTGTTATAAGTCTTTGCGGGCCGGGTTCCGGAATATTCCCGGCGGGCCGGCTGGAAGGATGGGGCCGACAAATCGCGCAGCAGATGCTGTGGGAGTTCCGCCAGAAACCGGCTGGGCTTGTTGGCCTCGCTCACTTCTCCGCGGTTGAACCGTTTGCGCTTTGAAAAGGTTAGGTAGACTTTCTTCTCCGCTCGCGTCAGACCGACATAGCAGAGCCGTCGCTCCTCCTCAAGGTCGTCCTGCTCCACGCTCAGGCTGTGAGGTAGTAGCCCCTCTTCGCAGCCCACAATAAAGACCACCGGGAACTCCAGCCCCTTGGCGTTATGGAGTGTCATCAGGAGAACCGAGGCGTTCTCGTCATACTCGTCGGTATCCGAGTACAACGCGGCGTTATCGAGGAAATCCGTCATCCCGAGGCCCTTCTGCACGTGCTCACCCGCGGCCGTGACCAGTTCCTCGAGGTTGAGAAGGCGTTCGTTGGCCTCTTCGGTCTCCTGCTTCTGAAGCGCCTGGATATATCCGCTCGCCTGCAGCACATCGCTCAGGGCCCGATCCAGAGGCTGCTCCAGCGTCGGCGCGGACGCTTCGATAATGGCGACAAAGCCCTGCAGGGCCAGGTGTGCACGGCCGGGCAACGACTGCGCGGCAAGGCTCTCTTTGATGGTCTGCCAGAGTGTGCGCCGCTTCTGCCGGGCTTCTTCCCGCAGCCGGTCCAGAGTGGTTTTTCCGATCCCCCTCGCGGGTTCATTGATAATACGGCCGAGCGAAATGTCGTCGTCGGGATTGCGAATAGCGCGCAGATAGGCGAGCGCGTCCTTGACCTCTTTGCGGCTGTAAAAGCTCACCCCTCCCAGGAGGCGGTAAGGGATCTGAAGCCGGCGCAGCGCGTCTTCCAGCTGCCGTGAAAGAAAGTTGGTCCTATAGAGAACAGCGATCCGGTCCTTTGATTGGCTCAGGTACTGGTAGATCCGACGGGAAACGAAAGCGGCTTCGTCCTCGGCACCTTCCGCCGGAAAAACATCGATCAACTCGCCTTCCTCGCCGGCCGTCCACAACGTCTTGCCTTTGCGTTTCCGATTATGGGAAACGAGGCCGGTGGCGGCATCCAGTATCCTCTGCGTGGACCGGTAGTTCTGCTCGAGCTTCACCACCACGGCGCCCGGAAAGTCACGCTCGAACTGGAGGATGTTGTTGATGTCGGCCCCTCGAAACCGGTAGATCGATTGGTCCTCGTCTCCGACCGCAGTGATATTGCCGTGAACCGACGACAGGTGCTTCACGATCTCGAACTGGGGGGCGTTCGTGTCCTGATATTCATCAATCAGGAGGTACTTGAATCCCGACGAGTACCGTTCTCGGACCTTTTCTTGTTCCGCAAACAGCCGAACGGTCAGGAGTATCAGGTCGTCGAAATCCATCCCGTTTGCCTCCTTGAGGCGCCGCTGATACACCTTGAAAGCACTGAAGATAATCGGGGCATCCGGATCGGCCGATCCCTCCAGGTAGCTCTCGGGGCTGCAACCCTGGTTCTTGGCCCGGCTGATCACCGCACGGGTCCTCTTGATCGGGACGAGGTTGTCCTGCAGCTTCAGCTCGTCATACACCTGTTTCAGCAGGGATTTCTGATCGTCCTCGTCGCAAATGGCAAAGTCCGAACCGTAACCCAAAAGGGCCGCCTGACGCCGCAGAACGCGAACGGAGAATGAATGGAACGTTGACACCAGCGGCGGTGACTCCAGAAATCCGAGAAGCCGCTGCACCCGGTTCCTCATTTCTTCAGCCGCTTTGTTCGTAAAGGTAACGGCCAGGATGTTCTCAGGACGGCAGATCCCTTCCCCGATCAGGTAAGCGATTTTGTAGGTGATAGTCCGGGTCTTGCCGCTGCCTGCACCGGCCAGAATCAAGAGCGGCCCGTCCGTCCGCGTGACGGCCAGACGTTGCTGTTCGTTGAGATCCTGAAGTAGAGGGTTCAAGAGTTGGGGAGTTTACCTTGGGTGGGAAGCCGGTTCAAGCTTCTGAAAAGCGTTATCGACGAATTACACGAATTACACGAATTACACGAATTGAACAGGATTCAATTCGTGTAATTCGTGGATACCGCCTTTCAGAAGCTTGAACGTATTAGCTCGGCAGCGGCTTCTTCACCGCTTCTTCGATGAACTCGTCCAGGCCTGCGCTCGAACCGTTGTGGATCACCTTATACAGGTGCTCGAGTTGATCCAGGCATGGCTTCGCATAGGGAGCTCCCTTTTCCTGGGAACCCTTGGCAAACGCGATCATCGCACCGTCCTCGACCGCGGCCGGCTGCAATTTCCACATCGCGTAGCCAATGTGGTAGTACGCCTCAGCGTTCAGGTTGGCATTCTTCTTGTACGTCTTCAAAGCCTGCTTGTAATTGCTGATCATCGCCTGCATGTTGCCGGTGTCGAAAGCCTGGCGGCCAAGAGCAGAATACGCGATGGCCTTCTCGCGGGAAATGTACTCGTCCCAGTCTGCCTGGGAGGCTGTCGGCGGCTTCTGGATAGTCTCGAACGCCTGGAGAACCTTCTTGGCCGTGTCTGCCCCCTTGGCCCACTGTTTCTTGTCGAGATAGACGCGCATCAGCGCGGTCAGGATCTGGTGGCAGTCTTTCGGCTCGAACTTCGAGCAGGCAATTTCGCCGTACTGCAGAAGCTTCGCATCGTCGTTGGTTGGCGACGTGGCGAATATGTTAGCCAGCATGAAAGCGATGGCCGGTTCCGGCTGCTTTACGTAAACCTTCTCGAGGTACGGCGCCGCCTTCGCCAACTGCTGAGTATTAAAGAAACCTTCACCGGTCAGGTACATGGCCTGAACATCGTCGGGACTGATCGCCAGCAGCTTTTCGCCGGCGGTCGCCAGCTTCTGCCAGTCACTGGTCTTCCGATATTCGAGCAGCAACTGCGAGTAGCTGGTCTTGGCGTATTGAACCAGGGAGGACTTCGGATTCGCTTTCACGAAGGCGATGATCGCATCTTCCCTCTTAGCAAGATCCGGTTCCTCCGTTGCCTTCTGGTAAGCAGCATACTCCTCGGCCGTGTACCGTACGTCGCCGTCCTGAGCCTGCTCTCCTTGAGCAGGCTGCTGCTGGCCCTGGGCCGGCTGCTGCTGCTGGTCTTGAGCAGGTTGCTGAGCCGGGTTTTGGCCCTGGCCCTGAGCTACTGCCGGCAAGGCGACCAGAAGCAACAACAGAAAACAGTTTTTGGTAAGGGATCTGACGATCGTCACTTTGAATGACCTCCTTGAATAATGGCGCCCAACTGCCGGACTGCTGGCAGCCTGAAAAGTGGGACCGAAATTACCACAAGTCCCTCGTTCATTCAACGCACGCACATCAGATTTGATGTCTTTTTTCACTTAAGGTTGCTTCGTTATGCTAAAAGGTCCTATGAGTGTCGATAATCTCGGGGAGTTGACCGCTATTAACCTGCAGCAGGTCGACTTCGCCGATCGGAGTTTCGCCCTGACTCCGGACTGGTTCCCGGTCGCCAGCCTGGTTGACGCAATCCGCCGTGTTGGCCTTCGTTGTCCGCCGTCTCTTCAGATGGTAGCCGGCGACCGTTACCGCATCATCAGCGGTTTCCGAAGGCTGCGGGCCGCTTCCAGCGTCGGTCTTGACGTGGTTCCTGGTTTTGTAAGAAGTGGGGACCCGGTGCAGTTATTCGTGGATGCTCTTGTCGAAAACGCCTCGACTCGTCCCTTGCATCTCCTTGAAAAAGCGACCGCCGTCTGGAAGCTTACCCAATTATTTAGCATACCACAGGCCAAAGTGATCAGCGAGTTTTTGCCCCTCCTGGGGACTAAGCCTAATCGCTTCGAAATGAACCGTTTACTGGAGTTGGCTATGCTCCCGCTCAGAATCCAGCAAGCGCTCGTGCTCCTCGGCCTTACTCCGGAAACGGCCGTCGGGCTGGGGCGTTGGCCGAACGAAGAGCAGACGGCTTTCCTCGATGCGTTCTCCAGGTTGCAGCCCGGATTTAACCACCAAAAAGAACTGTTCTTGCTGCTTGACGAGGTGCGAGTCCGGGACGGCCGGTCTGCAGTGGAACTGTTGTCCAATGCGACGGGGCTCGATGACCTTCTGGGTGAGCTTCGTTCCCGCCGCTTCCCGCGCGTCGCGGAATACGAGCAGCGTTACCGGCAGCTGAAAGCGGGGCTTCGCCTGCCGCGGGACATCCAGTTTAATATCCCGCCATTTTTTGAGGGGGATAAGATTCAGATTGGCTTTGCTTTTCGAAACCCCGGAGAATTGAAGGCCGTGGCCGCCAAGCTCGGCGAAGTGGCCGAGAAGCCCGAACTGGCGGAGATTTTTGGGCTATTGTAGGTGGCGATGAAAGGACCTCAAGGACCTCAAAGACCTCAAGGACGGGAATTTCCTTGAGTTCCTTGAGGTCCTTGAGGTCCTTGAGGTCCTTGAGGTCTTTGAGGTCTTTTCAACCATGAAGCTTTACCGCCCGCAGAAGATTTTCATCGAATCGGCAGTTGCCGAGAGTCAGATAACCAGCAACGTTGTCCAGTCTCTGCCCGACGTCCCGGTCGAGATCATTTCATCGTCGCAGCCATTGCTGGAATCAGCCAGAGAACAGGCGCCGACCCTCAGCAGGGCCAAGAAGTACCTCTTGCTGGCCGAGCACCGGGGGCGTTTCTTGAAACACTGCCCGGGCGGGAAGGGCCGGCTTGGCATCCAGAACGTCTGCTGCAACTACCTGGTGATCAACTACGCCACCAACTGTCATATGGATTGCAGCTACTGTTACCTGCAGTCCTACCTCAACTTCCCCTACCTCACGGTTTATGCCAACCACCTGGATCTCATCACCGAGCTTGAATCCGCTTTTTCCGTTGACCGAAGCAGGTTCTTCCGGGTAGGTACGGGTGAGCTCGCGGACAGTCTCGCGTTGGACCTTTTCACACGGTACAGCGTCCCCCTGGTCGAGTTCTTTGCCTCGCAGGCGAACGCCGTGCTCGAGTTGAAAACGAAGACGGACCTGGTCACCAATCTGCTCGGGCTCAGACACGAGAGACACACTGTTCTGGCCTGGTCCGTCAATCCTCCGAGACTTCAGAAGACCGACGAGCACAAGACGGCGGCGATACCCGACCGGCTGACAGCCGCGAGAAAATGTGTCGATGCGGGGTACCAGGTGGCCTTCCATTTCGACCCGATTGTGCAGTACGCCGGCTGGGAGACAGACTACCATCGGCTCGTCGATCAGATCTTCGACCTCATTCCCGCAGCCTCAGTGGCCTGGATCTCGTTGGGGGCATTACGAATGACTGGGGCGCTCAAGCAGGTGATCCGCCGCCGCTTTCCCAAGAGCCCGCTGCCGTTCGGGGAGCTGGTACCGGGTGAGGACGGAAAGCTGAGGTACTTCAAGCCTGTTCGCGTGGAGATCTACCAGTCGATGAAGAAATGGATCGGACTTCGTGCACCGGCGGTCCCCGTCTATCTCTGCATGGAGAAACCGGACGTCTGGACGAAGGTGTTCGGGGAAGTCCCGGCTGATGAGCCGGCCCTGCAAGATGCGATTTGCGCGTGTTTGCAGTGATCCCCTCTGCAGCGGGAATGGACGATGCCTTCAGAGGCTATCGTTCGCGGATGCAGGTTTCAATCATTGGCGCAACCTGCGTCAGGTCGAGCCGGTGCATGCCATCAAGCTGGTCGCGAATCGGCCCCCAGAACAGGCCCGGGACGTCGTTCATCGTGTGGCCGGGCAGGCAGGAATCCTCGATGTTCCCATGGTCGCTCGTAATGACCAGCGAGCCTTTGTCCAGTTCCATTCCGCTCACGACATGAAACAGAAACTCATCCAGTTCGCTGAGGACCTTCTCATTCTCGGCCGGCGTCCCCCGGTGGCCGGCCAGGTCGGACAAAAAATACTCGTAGAAGCAAAGATCGTACTCGGTCGCCTGCCGTACGAGCACCTCTGCGGCTTCGGTTGCTGACCATATGGGGACCTGATGCCCGCCGCGGGAGAGCAAGCGATTGGTGAAGTCCATATAAAGCGAACGCCTGGCCAGCAGGTCATCGAGGGTGTTAAGCCGTAACCCGGCCCCTTCACACATCGCGGTTGTCGCAGAGACCCATCGCGGCCGCTCCTTGAAGAAACCCGGAGTGTAGGTATTGGCAAAATTGACCGAGTAGCTTTCCTTCTTTAGTCGGGAGACCAGGGATTCCCGCCGCAGCAAGTCCTTCAACTCCTGATTCGGAAAGCCCGCGAGATGCTGTCCCAGGAGATCGGCAGCATTAACGCCGGTAAAAAGAGTGGTCTGGCCGGTCGCGCTCTGCGGGACGCCGGGCACATTGAGGCAGGCGTCGATCGGGAGGCAGGCGCCGTTGCGGGGCAATGGTCCCAGCCGGTCGGCAAAACAGTTCAGAACCCGGGGAGAAAAACGTGCGAGCGGGTTGCAGGCGTAGTCGCTCACGCCCAATCCCAGTCCATCGATGAAAATCAGCAGCACATGCCCCACCGGCCAATTATAATAGGAGATCGGTTCTTCAAAGGGGATTGGTTCGCGAACAATGAAGACACGGATGGCGAAACTGACAGCCACAGCGGTTGTCCTGTACCTGGTTGGAAAAGCCATCTCCTACGTTTCTCCTAACAGCATCTTTACCATCCTGGAAGGCCTCGGCACGCTCGGATTGGTCATTACCCTCCCGTACTACCTGCTGAAGCTCATCAAGAGCATCAAGAAGCGGTGGCTCTGGAAAGTCCGAAACAAGATCATCGTGTCCTATGCGTTTGTCGGCATTATCCCCCTGGTTATCCTGGGGCTCCTGCTGTGGCTGACCATGCGCCTGGTACTCGGGCAGTTGGCCGCCCTTTACCTGGATAGCGAGCTCCAGCAAGTCTCGAAGACGCTACGAGAGTCTAACCAGCAGATTGCCCTCGGCTATTACCAGAAAGCCGGAGCGGGTGAAGCGGGAACGATCCTCCGACAGGAAGCCCGCCAGGCTCTGAACGAGTTAGCCGGGAAACTCGGAACGGTTTCGTGGAAGGTTCTGCAACCCGGGGAACCGGCGGGAACGCAAAAGGAGTCAGAGCAGCGACCCGGGAGAATCCTCGCAGCCATACCGGAGGTCCAGCCGTCCGACGCCACGAAGCCTATCCCCGAATGGACCCTCAAGGGGTTCAGCGGATTGGTTTACGAGAAGGGGCGGCTCTATTTTCGGAGCATCGGCCCCTTGCGGTCGGGGAATACCGTCTACTACAGCTGCCTCGAAGTGCCGTTCAGCCAGGACCTGATCGACCGGGTCCGAAAAGAGACCGAGTTGCAAATGTCCCTCCCGGTTCCCCTGGGCGACGCTAACCTCGACGTCTCCATGTCGGATTTCGCCACCGGCGGCCAGATCAACTATATAGGAGTCATCGTTCCGGTGAACTGGACCACCGGAAAAGTATCAAACCACCACGCGACCGCCTTGCGGGTTCCCCTCCGGACGGTTTATGACCATTACTTCACTGAGACTCAAACCCTGGGCGCTTATCTGATATGGGTCTTGACCTTCCTGGGCAGCCTCTTCGTCATTGTCGAAGTCATATCACTGGTCATCGCTGTGGCGATTGCCCGGTCGATCACGCGGACCATTCACAGTCTGGACGAAGCAACGACGGCCATCCAACAAGGTAACTTCGAGTACCGGATTGAAACTCAGAACAGCGACCAACTGGAAACGATGGCCGGATCCTTCAACAAGATGTCGGCAAGCATCCTGAGCTTGATGCAGCAGGTTTCGGAGAAACAACGGCTCGACAAGGAAATCGAGATCGCGCGGGAAGTGCAGTCGAAGCTTTTTCCTCAGAAGTTGCCGTCTATCAAGAACTTCCAGCTGGCCGCGGCTTGTCTGCCCGCCCGACAGGTCAGCGGCGACTACTACGATTTCATCCCCTTGGGAACGAGCGCATTCGACGTGATCATCGGGGACATCAGCGGAAAAGGAATCTCGGCGGCCCTCCTCATGGCCAGCCTGCAGTCTTCCATTCGGACCATCATCAGCTACCAGACTCTGGGCGATAACAGGGACGCGAGCGTTGCCAAATCGGTCAGCGACGTAAATAGGCAACTCTACTTTCAGACATCTCCCGATAAGTTCGCGACCTTAGTGCTCAGCCGATTTAACGCGGATGACCTCACCGTCACCTACTGCAACGCGGGCCACAATCCACCCTTGATCATCTCTGACCACACCATCCGCCACCTGTCGAAGGGCGGAATGGTTGCCGGCCTTTTCGAGGATCCGGAGTACGACGAGGAGACGCTGCAACTCAGCCCGCGCGACGTGGTCGTTTACTATACCGACGGCATTGTTGAAGCGGAAAACCCGGCCGGGGAGCAATACGGCGAAGACCGGCTGGCCGACCTGCTCATTGCCAACGCCTTCCTGACCGCCGACGACATTCAGGCGCTGATCCTCGATCAGCTCTCCTGCTGGGTAGCAGGCGGAGACCAGCGCGACGACATGACAGTGGTGGTGGTGAAAATTCCGGGGTAAAAAAAGACCTCAAGGACCTCAAAGACCTCAAGGACGGGCAAGATCAATGTCCTTGAGGTCCTTGAGGTCCTTGAGGTCCTTGAGGTCTTTCTGTCCGACTTCTGCTTTTTTCCCTACTGCACAAACCGAAAGCCGTGGATCCACATTTCGGCCTGGCCCGCGTCCCAGGCTTCGGGGAGGGCTTCGACGTAGAGCGAAAAGCTCCTGCGCCCAAGCGGCGGAATCGGTTCGATCCGGCCGTCGGGCCGAATCGGGACGCGCACGGTCTCCCACACCGGTTTCTCGTAGTTGAAGAGAACCAGTTTCACTTCCACGACATCCAAGGTCTTTTCTCCGCCGTTGTTGATGGTCCCGGCGAACATGACCACCTTGTCGCCGGCATAGTTGGTCCCCAACTGGATCTTCTGTGACTCGTGGTCGATTGATACGTATTTCTTGTACCAGTCGAAATTGGGATCACCGGCGCGCAGGACTCCTTCCAGAGCGGTAGATTCGGTTTGCTTGTTGAAGGCCAGGAGGATGACGAGGCCAACAATGACCCCGAAGACGACGACGGCGACAGGAATGACCTTCCACATCAGACTTCGGTCCGGCTTGTCGGTCTGCTGAATCTGTTCGAACATGGGGCAGCACTCAAACTCAGGGTTGTTTTACCTGTTCCTGAAGGAGGACGAAGTGGGCACGCCGGTTGAACGCGTATGCGTCCTCGGTCAGCCGCGGATCGAAGGGTCTTTCCTCGCCGAGCGATATGGTGATCAGGCGACTTGGATCGACGCCGTGTTCGGCCAGGTAGGCCCGGACGACCTGGGCCCGCTTGTCTCCCAAAGCTAGATTATACTCCGCTGTCCCACGTTCGTCGGTGTGTCCTTCGATCACGATTGTCCAGCCCCGGTTCTCCGGGCTTACGAACCAGCGGACATTGCCATCCAGGGTGAGTTTCGCTTCATCACTGAGTTCCGCCGAGTCGTAAGGAAAGAAGACCGGCTTGACGAGGTAGGTGAACCTCTCCGCCAGCGGTTTTCCTGCAAGCTCCTCTTCGAGTACGCCTGGTTGCGGTTGCTGACCGACCTCCAAGGTCACTCTCTTCTCGGTGTTCCCTCCGGGTCCTACCGCAACGATACGATACGTGGAGGTCTCGGTCGGAAACACCTTAAGCCTCCCGGACTTGTCGACCTCTCCAATCCCATGGTCTATGACGACGACATCGGCGTTAGAAGCCCCCCAGATCAGCATGGCCGACTCGCCCGACCGGATGCTTTCCGGCTCGACTCTCGCATCCAAGGCCGGAGCCGGGGCCGTCGAAGGAGCCGTTGAGACAGGCGGCGCGGAAGTCGTGGGTGGAGGGACAGCCACCGGTGGGGTTCTTTTCCCGCCGCAACCGGAGGCAAAAAGCGTGACCAGGAAAAGAAGGATGAAGGAGAACAAGGAACGAAACGGTTTCTTCTTCATCCTTCATCCTTCTCCCTTCATCCTTGGGTTTCCGGCCCAACGATAATGGTGGTGTAGTTTACCGTATCGAGATAGAGGCGGGCAACACGCTCCACGTCCGCGCGGGTGACACTGCGGATTCGATCGGCGTATCGGTCCAGGTAGTCGGCGCCAAGGTCAAAAAGCTCGACGCTCAACAAGAATCGGGCGACCATGGCATTGGACTGGACGTCGAAGACAAAGCTGCCGGTCAGATAGTCCTGAGCGGTCTGGAGCTCCTCGTCCGTGATCCCCTGCTCGACCAGGTCGACAATCTCGCTCATCAGTCCCCTCAACGCGGTTTCACGGTTCTCGGGCGACGTGCAGATGTAAGCGGCGAACCGTCCAGGATACAAGCCGCCTGAACTGGAGATGTCGCTGTAGGTGCTGTATGCCAATCCCTGTTCGTCGCGGAGCCTGCGCGGGATGCGGCTCGTAAAGCCGGGGCCGGCTCCCAGGATAACGTCGAGGACCTGCAGGACGTGATGGTCGGGGTTCTTTCTGAGGACACCCAGATGCCCAACCAGGATGTGAACCTGCTCTTTGTCCATCACGGCTGTTTCCGAAAGCCGGCAATCCTGTTTCGGGATAGTGGGGAGAACATCCCGCTCAAGCCGTGGATTCGTCCACGTGCCGAAACGCGCTTCAACGCGCTCTCTGATGTCGGCTGCCGACACATCTCCGGTCACGACGATTATCGTCCCGGCCGGGCCCCAGCGGCTGGAATGAAACCGGACCAGGTCCTTGACCTTCATCCGTTCAACACTTTCAGGAATTCCCAAAGAAGGATACTGGAGCGGAGTCCGGCGGTAGATCACTTGATTGAAGAGATCGGCCGCCACCGTCGCAGGATCGTCTTGGGCGGCTCGCAGATGGTTCAGGACCTTTTCCCTCTCCAGCTCCAGTCGCTGGCCGGGAAAAACGGGCCGGCAGACCATCTCCGCCAACAGCTCGAGCCCCAGATCAAGATCCTCGGTTTTCAGGTGCAGGTTGACGCCGCTCAGTTCCCGCTGGCTGAAAATGCCCAACGCCCCGCCCACTCCTTCCAGCTGCTCTGCGATTTCCTGATAGTCGAATTTCCTGGTCCCTTCATCGAGCATGCGCGCGGTCATCGCAGCCAATCCAGGCAGTTCCGCCGGGTTCTGGTCCTGACCGGCGAGTACATAGGCGTTCAGTGAAACCAGCGGGAGCTTATGATTTTCGGACACTAAGAGGACCAGACCATTGTCCAGGGGGGTGCGTTGGGAATCGAGATCAACTTTCAGGGCCACGAGGGTCTCCTTCAGATCAGGGCCGTCGCCTAGCGGGGCAGCGACGCCTTTAACCATCTATCAGCATCCCCTTGGTGCAACGTTCGGGCGCCAGGTACTTTTGGGCGGCCCTAAGAATATCTTCGCCCGTTACCGAGGCGATCTGCTCGGCGTAAGAATTCCAATACTCGAAACCGACCAGGGACTCGAGGAGACCAAGCTGGACGGCCTGATCGAGAGGGGTTTCGAAGTCCGACAGGAACTGGGCCAGGCACTGATTTCGTGCCCGCTTCAG